>CAZARO010000313.1:0-6386 GCA_964487165.1 uncultured Solibacteraceae bacterium
TTCGTACATGTCACCCATGGGTGGGCTCCTTGCGACCCTGTTGCTTTCGGCCGGTGCCGCCTTCCCCCAGGATGAGCCGCTGCCACCGTCGTTCGAAGCCGCATCTGTGAAGCCGTATGAGCAGGACCGAGGCCTTGGGCCCTTGCGCGGCGGACCGGGAACCAGTTCTCCTGGGCAACTCAGCGGCACCGCATCGCTCAAAGCCGTGCTGATGCGGGCCTACGCGCTGAAGGAGTATCAGGTCAGCGGTCCGGGGTGGATCGATGCGATGCGTTACGAGATCGCGGCCAAGATTCCGGCCGGCGCCACACGGGCGCAAGTGGCATTGATGTTGCAATCGCTGCTGGCGGAGCGATTCAGGCTGGCGACGCACCGTGAGACGAGGGAGCTTGCCGTTTACACGCTGGTCGTCGCGAAGGGCGGGCCGAAACTGAAGGAGTCCGGCTCCGATAACCCGTCCCCCGCGGAAGACGCGACACGGTTCTCACCCAAACTCACCAAGGGCGCGGATGGCTTTCCCGACATGGCCAAGGGGGAGACCATACCGCGCAGTTACGAAGTTGTGGTCGGCGGTTCCGATGGTCTAATGTACAAACTATGGGCCCGAAGGGAGACCATGGAACAGCTCGCCGATCGCCTGAGCGCGCAGTTGAACCGGCCGGTGGTCGACTCTACGGATCTGAAGGACCGATACGATTTCGCGCTCACCTGGACGATGGAGAATGGCGGCGCGGGCGTTCCGCGGACGGGTCCGCCGCCGGACATGATCGACATGCACAGCGCGCCCATTCTGTCCGATGCCAGCTTATCGATTTTCACCGCTCTGCAGGCGCAACTGGGGCTCAAACTGGAACCGAGGCGACGGCCGGTAGAGATGCTGATTGTCGATAAGGCCGAGAAGGTTCCGCATGGCAACTGATCTCGTGGCCGCGGCCGTGCTCGCCGCGCTCGCGCCGTGGATGGCTTTCGCGCAGCGCCTGGAGTTCGAAGTCGCTTCAGTGAAGCACAACACCAGCGGCGGCAGGATCGACACCGCCCCACGCCGCTCGGGCGACCTGGTGACCATGCACAACACTCAGCTCTACACGCTGCTTCATTATGCGTACCACCTCACAGGCGACTATCAACTGGCAGGGCTTGTGCCGTTCACTCCCGACGAATGGAACTGGTTCGACATCGACGCGCGCATCGGAAGGGACGCGAGCGACGACGAGCTTCGTCTCATGTTTCAGGCGCTTTTGCAAGATCGGTTCAAGCTGAAGGTCCATCGCGAAACGCGCGACCTGCCGGAGTATGAGCTGATCATCGCCAAAGGCAAGCCGCGGCTGGCGCCTTCGGGCGAGGGGCTGCTTCCGGTGAGCATCGAAGGGAAGCGCTTCACCCTGATGCCGGGCGAGTGCGGCACGTCCATGTGGACCGATGGATCGCACCTGATTTGCCACGGTGCGGCCATGGAGAAAATCGTGGCGGAAGTGAGCCGAGCTTTAAACGCCCCAGCCGTAGACCGCACGGGACTGACGGGGACCTATGACCTGCATGTCCGCTACGTGCCGGAAAAGGGGAAGCTCAAGATCGATGCCGAGGCCGGCCCGACGTTCCAGCAGGCATTTCCCGACGAGACGGGCATTAAGTTGGAGAAAGGCAAAGGGCCGGTGGAGGTGCTGGTCATCGACCACATGGAGAAGCCAGCGGAGAACCGGTAAGTCGTTTCAGCAAACCCTTGGCCGAGAATCTCGGAGATGTGGGGCATCCTGCGCGCCGATTGGTAATCGGCGCCAACTTCGGGTTGCCAACCCACTGCAGGTTGACATCGCGTGCACGAAGTACTGCTATGTCGTGCACCCATTTCAGGAGGAGTTGCCGCGCCGGGCGGCTCGCCAGCGGGCCACCAGGTCGCGGGCGGCCTCCGGCCAATCGGGAAATTGAAACTGGAAGCCCACGGCCAGCAACCGCGCGGGCACTACACGGCGGCTCTTGAGCACCAACTCCGATTCGGTGCGCATCAGCCAGGTGCCGATTTCGATGAGCCACGCCGGCGCGGGCAGGCCGATTCGCGTGCCCCAGGCGTGGCGCAGGGCGCGCAGGAAATCGGCATTGGGCAGCGGGTTGGGAGAGGCCAGGTTGACGACTCCGGTGAACTCTTCGCGGGCGATGAGCAGGTCAATCGCGCGGGCGAAATCGGCTTCGTGAATCCAGGAGACGAACTGCGTGCCGGGGCCTTGCGATCCGCCAAGGCCGTGGCGCACCAGCCCGAGGAGCACGTCGAAAATGCCGCCGCGGTCGGGGCTGAAGGTGATGGCGCTGCGCATGGCAACTTTCCGGGTGCGCGGCGTGGCGGTATCGAAGAATGCCTCTTCCCAGCCGGTAGCCACGTCGATGGAGAAGTTCCAGGTGTCTGGCGCGCCCGCTTCCCTGCCACCTAATTCGCCGGTGGCCTCATCCATGGCCCGGTCCAAAGCGTGCCGGTAGATGGTAGCGGTGCTGGCGTTGAGCCACACCCGCGGAGCGCGCGGAAGCGACGCCATCACGCGGTTCAGCAGGCGGGTGCTGCGAATGCGCGAGTCGAAAATGGCCCGGCGGTTAGCGGCATAGTAGCGGCAATTCACGCTACGGCCGGCGAGGTTGATGCAGACGTCGCTTTGCTCGAGCGCGGCAATCCAATCGCCGGGAGTCTCGCCGTCCCAGCAGATCTCTCGCCAGGGCGCCGGACGCGGCGTGCGGCTGAATACCGTGACGTCGTGGCCCTGCGCGTGAAAATGGCGCGCCAGAATGTGGCCGACTTGTCCGCTGCCGCCGGGGATGGCGATCTTCATCGCTCGGCAATCTCCTTGAGGGCCGCGTTGCGCTCGCGCAGGAGACGGCCCATATAGCGGCGGAGAATGGCGATCTCGGCGATGCGGCCGAGTACCGGCAGCGGCGCCGCGAACGTGAAAACGTCGCGCATTTCCGTCTCGGTGGGCGATGCGGTGCGGAAGAAGTGATCGTGCCGCATCAGGCGGAAAATTCCTTCCACCATGTCGTCGCGGAAGTACGACGGTCGGTCCAGAAGCACGATCTCGCTGGTGAGCCGGTGCCACACGCCGAAATGTTTCGCGCGCCAGGTGACGCGCTGGCCGAGTCCGACCAGCCCCGTGGTGACGCCGGCGTCGGCGACGGCCTGTTCCCCGCAATGGACGTTACCGGCGAGGTGTACTTCCACACTGCGGGCGAGATCGAAGCAGCGCTCGATGGGCGCGCGGATGACCGTGAGGGTTTCCAGGGTTACCATCTTAGTTATCGCTCCCTGGCGATCGCGGCTCGGAAAGAGCTTTGATCTGGCGGAAAACGCGCAAATGGATGCGGTGGATGACGGCGTTCGACCAGAGCCGCCAGTATGGGGCGGGCCACAGGCCGTGCTGATACCAACTGGTCCCTTCGAGAAGTGTGCGATTGCCGGCCAACGGTGTCAGGCGGAACTCGCCTTCGCGCGAAATCAGGTAGCCGTGCAAATGTTTGGGCGAGATTTCGCCGTAAAGGCTCCACTCGCGCATGGGTGCGGGGTTCTGAGTGACGCGAAAACGCAGTACGCGGGGTGCATCCCAGACTTCGATTTGTTCCACCACGGGGCCGGTGGAGAATTCGCAGACGCGGGTGGCGCCCGGGCCTGTCCCTTCGATGCGGGCTTGCGTTGGGTACGCAAGTCCCGCGCGAAAGTACCACTCGCTCGGCTCCGGCATTTGCGAGAGGTGGATGATGCGGTCCCACACGCGCTCTGGCGGCGCCGCGATTTCGATCGAGGTGGTGACAACGTAGACCGGCGGCTTGGCGTGGGTGTCGTAGACGAGGCTGGCGGGGATGAGCAGGAGCATGGCCATACGCTCGAACAGGTTGCGAAAAACATGGCGCGCGCCCGCCATGCACAGCGGCGCGGTCAGCGGCAGGCTGAGCAGCACGCAGATGACGCCATCGACGCGGCAAATTACCATTAGTGCGCATGCCGCAAGGATGGCGCTAAAACCATACCAGGTCGCGGCGGCGCGAGTGACGGGGCGGAAGACCCAGCACGTAAATGCGCCCAACGCGTAAGGGAGCACCAGCAAAACGAGCAAGCCGTAGACCCCACCGTGCAGCAGGATGACAGAGGCGGCGAACAGGCCAGCAAATCCGAGCATGCCGATAAACCAGCGAGGCATGGCTCAGTCTCCCTTCACGATCTCGATCAGTTGCAGCGCTGTCTTTCGCAACGGCCGCATGAGCGGCAGCGCGGAAGCCCGAATCAGGAAGGCGACGCTCTTCGACGCCAGTTCGAGCAGCCGCGCGGTGCGCGCTTGCTGCGGCGATTCGTCGATCACCCAGAAGAAGATCACGCCCATCTGAAAGAACCAGAGCACGCCGGGCAGGTGCGGCTCCAGATCGCGCGGAATGCGCATGCCGCAATCCGTCAAAATGCGGCGAAACCAGGCGATGTCGATGTCGCGGATCTCCGCCGTGTCGCGGCTGAACGGCGATAGCGGATGCCGCGGATCGGCGCCATTGCGCAACAGCGATCGCAGCACGCCTCGATTGGGCGCGAAATAGGCCAGCTTCACGCCGATGAGCTCGCGCAGACGCGTTTCCAGGCCCTTGGCGTGCTCCAGGGCCGCTTCGATTCGCGGCTGCATCTCGGCGCAGGAGCGCTGGTAAAAATCCATGACGATGGCGTCTTTCGCGGGGTAGTAATAATAGGCGGCGCCAGTGGCCACGCCGGCCTTTTGGGCGATGTCGCGCATGGTGGTGGCGTCGAAGCCCTGCTGGCGGAAAAGTTCCAGGGCGGAATCGAGAATCCGGCGGCCGGTCTCTTCGGCTTTGGGCGTCGTCTTGGCGGAAGGCATATATTTGAACGTGTTCAAGATCAGTATGGGCCTACGGTAGAGAAGTGTCAAGAGCTATTTTGAACGCGTTCGAAACTGAGTATGACGTGCCACGCGCGATGCTACTCTGGCAGTGGACATGAGCGGGAAATGGCTTCTCATTTCGCTGGCGGCGGTGCTGGCCGGAGCCGGAGGCGCGGCGCTTTCGCTGCACTGGAAAGGCCGCGCCGCATCGCCCGTTCGAAAGACGGGCGCGGCGCTGATTCCCATCGACTCGGAAGTGACGCTCTCCGGAAAGCTGCGCCCGCAGCACATCACAACTGTGAAAGCCGACACGGATGGCGACATCGACGCGTTCCTGGTGGACGTGGGGGAAGACGTTTTCACGGGCGAAGTGCTGGCGCGCATCGGCGCTTCCGGACTGGAGAGCCAGCGCGATGCCGCCGCGGCGGCCGTGACCGCGGCGCAAGATCAGGTGTCACGCGCCGAACAGAACGTGGCCAACGCGCGCCTGGAGGCGTCGCGCGCGGAGGCCGACCGGCAGCGCTCGCGCGCCGCGCTGGACAAAATGCGGGCGGCGTATGAGCGGCAGCAGATGCTGAACAAAGCCGGCGCCACCCCGCGATTGACCTGGGAGAAAGCGCAGCGCGACTTTGCGGGTGCGCAAGAGGAATACGATGCCATGGACAAGGCCGCGCGCCTTTCCGCCGGCCAGGAGCAGACGGCGCTCAACGAGCTGGGCGCGGCGCAGAAGGCCGTCGCGGACCGCAACCAGGAGCTCGCCGCGGCGCGCGACAAGATGCAATCGGGCGAAGTCCACTCCCCGGTGGATGGCACCGTGGTGGCGCGCAACGGCGAGGTGGGAGGGCCCGCGGGCACGGACCTTTTCGAGATCGCCACTGACATGTTCGCCCTGGAAGTGGCGCTGGAGCCGGAACCGCAGGTGTTGCCGCGCCTGCGACCGGGCGATCCGGCGACGGTTCTGATTCCGGACTTACAAAACGCCGGAATTGCCGGACGAATCAAAGAGATCCAGGAGAACCGCGTGGTGGTGGAGTTCAACTGCACGCTGGCGGCGGTTCGCCCGGGAATGCCGGTGGAGGTGCGCCTGAAGCTACAATAAGGGCGACGGAAACCATTATGGAATTCTTAGCCGGTAGTCTTTTGGAACTGATCGTACAAACGTCCACCAATCTGCCACCTGATGTGCGCGCCGCCATGTCGATGACGGCCGCGGGCGAGACGCCGGGGACGCAGTCCGCGCAGGCGCTCGACATCATCCTCTCGAATATCGACATGGCCGCCGACGATACCGGCGCCATCTGCCAGGACACGGGCATGCCGACGTTTGTGGTCCACACGCCGGTGGGCGTGAACCAGATCCACCTGCGCAAAGCCATCAAGGAAGCGGTGGCGGAGGCGACGCGGCTGGGCAAACTGCGGCCCAATTCGGTGGATTCCATTACCGGCAAGAACAGCGGCAACAATCTCGGCACGGAGACTCCGGTGATCCATTTCGAGCAGTGGGAAGAGGACGAGATCGAGATCAAGCTGGTG
>CAZARO010000314.1:0-6383 GCA_964487165.1 uncultured Solibacteraceae bacterium
GCGTCCAGCGGGCCCTCGCGAATATCCTCTACAACGCCTACGATTTCCATGGTCGTAGGCTTCGGATGAAGGTCCCCCAGCAGCTTACCGAGG
Source organism: uncultured Solibacteraceae bacterium (assembly GCA_964487165.1). Taxonomy (GTDB): domain Bacteria; phylum Acidobacteriota; class Terriglobia; order Bryobacterales; family Bryobacteraceae; genus PALSA-129. The sequence goes on from CAZARO010000314.1 coordinate 94, forward strand.
GGCTTCTCATTCGGAAAATAATGGCGCACGAATGACTGGTTCACGATGGCCACGTGGGGCTTGGACAGGTCTTCCGCTTCGTTGAAATAGCGCCCTTCGATCAACTTCGCCCCCAGCGTCTGAAAGTAAGTCGTGCTGACATCCCGTTCGGGCGATTCCTCATGTTCGCCGTGCCAGGGCCGCCCGAGGACGCGGAACCAGGTGGTGTTGCCGTTACCGCTCATAGGTATGCCAAGGCTCGCAAAACCCACGGACTGCACTCCGGGCAGCGTCTCGATCCGGTTCACAATTTCTCGCGACACCGCCAGGATCTGCGGGTCGGTCTTATAAATCTTGTCCGGGATGGCCACGTCCATAGTCACTAAGTGCTCGGCCTCGACCCCGATGGAGACGCGCAGCAACAGGTAGAGACTCCTGCCCAACAGGCCGGCGCCGGCCAGCAGCACCATGGCGGTGGCCAGCTCCAATACCACGAGCTTGGAGCCCAGTCGTCGCCACGTTGTGCCCGCCGAGCCGCGGCTGGCTTCGGCCAGGCCCGCCCGCACCTGGGACGACCAGATGCGGCCGCTGGGCGGAACGGAAAGGAGCGCGGCCGAGGCCAGCGCGATGACGGCGGCAACGGCCCACACGCGTCCGTTCAGCCCGAGGTCCGCTAGAAATGGCATGAAGGCCATCATGTCCACCGAGATCAGGCTCTTGAGGAGCATGATGGCCCAGTGCGCCGATACCAGGCCGAGCGCGGCACCCGCGACAGTCAGGATCGCCGCTTCGGTGAGGAACTGGCCCATCAATCGGCCCGACGACGCACCTAATGCCGTGCGCACGGCGATCTCCCGCCCGCGGCTTTCGGAACGGACCAACTGCAGGCCGGCGACGTTCACGCTGGCGATCAGCAACAGTAGAGCCGCACCGCTCAGAAGCACCAGCAGGATGGGTCGGATGTTGCCGACGATGCCTTCAGACAGCGGTGCGACGGCCGCGCCCTGGCCGCGGTTGGTGTCGGGATATTCCTTTTCCAATTGTGCGGCGATGGCGATTACATTGGCCTGTGCCGTCTGCAGCGAGATGCCGTCTTTAAGGCGCGCCACGCCGTACATACCGTGGCAGCTTCGCCGGTTGTCGCATTCACCCATGGGCTGATAGGCAACCCAGAATTCCGGCTGTCCCACAGGCGCGAAATGAAACTCGCGCGGCAGCACGCCGACGATCGTGACCGGGTCGCCATCGAGCGTCACCGCCTGCCCGACGATGTCGCGCTTTCCGGAATAGCGATGCTGCCAGGCGGCATAGCTCAACATGGCGGTGCGCGGCGCGGAGGGCAGATTGTCGGACGGCACAAAGTCGCGGCCCATCGCCGGTGCCACCCCCAGGGTGCGCAGGAATTTATCGGTCACGCGCGCGGCGTGCACCGGTTGCGGACCGGTGGGCGTACTCAGGGCCCGGCCGGTGCCCTGGTACGCGGCGAACGAGGAGAAAACCACGTTGCGTTTTTCCCAATCGACATAATCGGGGTAGGAAAGATTGCAGTACGGGCAGAACGGGAGGCGTTCGAAAACTCCCAGCAGGCGCGCCGGATTGCGATACGGCAGCGGCTTGATGAGCGCCGCGTCCACGAAGGCAAAAATGGCCACGCTGGCGCACATCCCCAGGGCCAGCACGAAGACGGCGGTGAAAGTGAATCCCGGGTTCTTGCGCAACTGCCGGATGGCGTAGCGAAAATCCCGTTGCAGGCTGTCGATAAAGTTGAATCCCCGCATATCGCGGCACTCCTCTTGTCGTTGTGTGAGTCCCACTATGGACCGCAGGGCGGCCGAGCGCGCCTCTTGCGGGCTCATGCCGGCGGCTACGTTCTCGTCGATCTGCCGCTCCAGGTGATACTCCAGCTCTTCGTCGAGTTCCCGTTCCACGGCGGCACGCGAGAAGAGCGACCGCAGACGCAGGCGAAGGATGCTGGCCAGGCGCATAAACCGCTCGTTAGACGGCGCGGACAATCGTCGAGATAGCCCCCGCCAATCGCTCCCACTGGGCCGCTTCCTGTTCGAGAATCTTCCGCCCGGCCCTGGTGAGGCTGTAGTACTTGGCGCGCCGGTTGTTTTCGCTCACGGCCCATTCGGAGCCGATCCAGCCATTCTGCTCAAGCTTGTGCAGGCACGGATACAACGCACCCTGGCCCACCTGGAGGACCTCGCCGGACATCTGGCGGATGCGTTGCGCGATGGCCCAGCCGTGCATCGGCTGGAGGGCGATTACCTTTAGGACGAGCAGGTCAAGGGTGCCTTGCACCAGGTCGGTCGGCTTGCTCAAACGGTCTCCTCTCAGTAACTGACAAGAGTACACGGGGAGGAGCGATGGTGTCAAGACGGGTGCTCAGCTGGCCACCGCTCCCTGCGGCCGCGGCTCAGTAATCCTTCCGGAACCGGAGTGCATGTTACCGAGCCGCGACCGCGAGGGAGCGGTTTGCTACGGGACCAGCACGAACTGCGCCGGCGTTCCGGCGGACGAATCGGGCGCGACCCACACCTGGAACGTGCCCGGCTCGGTGACCAGTTGCGCTCCCTTATGAAATGCCAGCGCGCTGCTGTTGAGAGTGAATTCCACGGTCTGCTTCTCGCCCGGTTTGAGATGCACGCGGCGAAAATCCTTCAGCTCGCGCACCGGTTGCGCCAGGCTCGCGGCCATCTGCCGAATGTATAGTTGGACCGTCTCGTCGGCTTCCACCTTGCCGGTATTGGCCACTTCGGCCGAAACGGTGAGGCTGCCTCCCACGCTCATGCTCTTGGCGGAAAGCTGCGGGGCGCCATACGCGAAAGAAGTGTAGGAGAGCCCGAAGCCAAAAGGATACTCGGGGGTGAAACTGACATCCAGGTACTTCGATTTGAACTTATCTTCCGCCGCCGGGCCGGTCTCCGCGGGAGGACGGCCGGTGTTTAGATGATTGTAGTAAATCGGCACCTGCCCCACGGTGCGCGGGAACGTCACCGGCAGCTTTCCCGATGGCGCCATCTTGCCGAGCAGGACATCGGCGATGGCCGGGCCGCCCATGGTCCCGGGATGCCACGCGTACAATACCGCGCCGGCCTTCGCGGCCACGTTGTGAAACGTTAGCGGGCGGCCCGCCATGATCACGGCGACGGTAGGCTTACCCGCCTGCGCGACCTCATTCACCAGCGCCTCCTGCGCACCCGGCAAATCGAGGTACGCGCGCGAGCTGGCCTCGCCCGAGAGGCTGGCTTCTTCGCCCAGAAACAGCAGGACGGCGTCGACTCCGCGGGCCGCTTCTACCGCCGCTTGGAAGCCGTCGTGGCTCTCGTCGCGACTGTTCTTCAGTCCCGGCGCGTATACCACCCGTCCCGCGCCGAGCGTTTCGCGCAATGCCGCGAGCGGCGTGCGGACCGCGTCCGGCGAGCCCAGCGCCCAGCTGCCCAGTTGGTCGCGAGCGCTATCGGCGAGCGGCCCTATGACCGCGACTTTGCCGAGGGACGAGGCCAGCGGCAGCGTGCCGTTCTGGTTCTTCAGCAGCACCAGGCTTTCGGCGGCCAGCTTGCGGGCGGTCTCCAGCGCGGGGCCGGCCGGCGGCGCCGCGGGGGGAGGCGTTTGTCCCTTGGCATCGAATAATCCCAGGCGGAATTTGATGCGCAGGATCTCGCGCACCGCCTCATCGATCAGCTTCGGATCGAGCTGCTTGCCGGCCACCAGCGCCTTACCGTGATCCCAGTAAGTGGTGCTGACCATCTCCATGTTGACGCCGGCGCGGATCCCCTTGAGCGCGGCGTCGGTATCGTCGCTGGCATAGCCATGCGGGATCAACTCGGCGATGGCGGTGTAATCGCTGACCACGAAGCCGTCGAACTTCCACTCGTCGCGCAGCACCTGGCGAAGGGTGAAGGCATTGGCGCTGGCGGGCACTCCGTTGAGATTATTGAAGGCTGACATGTAGGTGGCGAGTCCGGCCTCGCGGGCCGCCTGGAACGGGGCCAGGTACACGTCGCGCAAGAGATTTTCGGGGATCCACGTGGTGTTGTAGTCGCGGCCCCCTTCGGCGGCGCCGTAGCCAACATAATGCTTGGCGCATGCGGCGATGGAATCCGCGGCGTCCAGCGAATCGCCCTGATATCCGCGCACCATGGCCGCGGCCATCCGCGAAGCCAGTTGCGGATCTTCGCCGAAACCCTCGGCGATGCGGCCCCAGCGTGGGTCGCGGGCGATATCCATCATGGGAGAGAAGGTCCAGTGGATGCCCGCCGCGGAAGTCTCGCGCGCCGCCACGCGCGCCGCCTGGCGCACCAGTTCCGGGTCCCAACTGGCCGATTGCCCCAGGGGAATCGGGAAAATAGTGGTGTACCCGTGAATCACGTCCTGCGCGAAGATCAAGGGGATGGCGAGGCGGCTCTCCTTGAGGGCGATGCGTTGCGCTTCGGCCCATTGCTCCGGCGCAGCGCCTCCGTAGAGCGAGCCCCAGCGGCCCTGGCGGATTTCCTCCCGGGTCTTATCGGTGAGCTTGCTGAAGGCAGCCTGCGACATTTGCCCGAGCTTTTCTTCGAGTGTCATTCGGGCGAGCAGCGCGTCTATCTTTTTTTCGATTTCCGCCGGCGTGGCCGCGCGAAGGCCCGGGGAAACAATCGCCAGCAATGCGGGGAGCAGCGCCGCGCGAAGGTTCCGGAGTTTGGTATATGAGGAGGGCATATTCCTGCACTCAATTGTAGTGAATCCGATACCGGGTTGAACGGGGCGAGGGTAGTGTCTTGGGGGTAGTGTCTGAATTGGTATTCTTTGTTCATGACAGAACAAGAACGCGCTGCCCAGTTCTGGAGCATTCTCGTAATTGCCGCTAGGGATCAGAAGGTCCTAAGCTATCGACTGCTTGAACGCATGACAGGATTGCCAGCATTCGCACAAGCGAATACACTTGGGCGTCTCGAGCGCTACTGCGACAATAATGGATTTCCACATTTGACGGCCATCGTGGTCAGCCAGCGCTACGGAGTCCCGGGACATCTTTTCCCCGGATTCTCCGCTGAACAAAAAGATCCAGAGGAAGTATCCGATCCTGACGGGCCGCATGCAGTGCGAGCCGTGCGCGAGCAATCGAGGGTCTTTGTCTATGATTGGCCGTCAACGGTCAGCGGGGATCGGTTTTAGATTCAACGCACAATTCAGACACTACCGGGGCGAGCTTCGCTCGCGCTGGCAAAAGCTAGAGCATGCCCTACCTCGCTCACTCCACCCAGCCGCACGGCGTATCCTTCGCGTCCTGGCACAGGAACACACGGAAATCGGCGCGCCGGTGTGCTGCCGTCCACTCCCGCCCGTTGACGAAGTACGGCTTGGCCCACGCTTCGCTATCGATGGTGCGCTCCGTCACTACCGATACCGATACCGTACCCTGCGCGGGATAGCCCGTCCGCGGATCCATTAGATGCGAGTAAGTGTGGCCGTCCGCCCGAAAGAATTTCTCGTAACTGCCGGAGGTGGAGAGCGACATATCCTTCAAATAGACACTCGCTACGGAACGCCGCGAGTTCTTAGGATCGCGAATGCTTACTTCCCAACCGCGGGGCTCGTCCGGCGGCGCGCCCAGCCCATAGATACTGCTGTCCGACCCGGCCACCAGTGCGCGCTCCACGCCCTTTTGCTTGAGGATCTCCACCATGCGATCCACGGCGTAGCCCTTGCCTATACCGCCGGGATCCAGCTCCACGCCGGGCGTGTCGAACCACACGGTTCGGGCGGCGGCGTCCAGATGGACGTGCCGGTATCCGATCTTAGCGAGCACAGCATCCACTTCCGGTTTGGGGGCCAGGTGGCCGGAGCTTTTATAGAAGCCCCAGATTTTCATCAGCGGCCCGACGGTGATGTCGAACGCGCCGTCGCTGTCGCGGCTGTAGTCCAGGCAGGCGGCCAGAAGTTGGAACAGCTCCGCCGAGACCTTCACCGGCTGGTCCGCGGCGCTGCGGTTGACCGCGCTCCATTCGCTTTCCGGCCGGTAGTTGGAGAGCAGCGCGTCCAGCCGGTGCGCCTCCGCCAGGGCGGCATCCGCGGAGGCTTCCATGCTCGCGCGATCCGTGCCGTAGAGGGCGACGCTGAAGGTAGCGCCCATGGCGTCGGCGCTTTTTTCGAGGCGGTAGAGTTCCTGCCCGGATGCTACGGGGGCGAGCAGCAGGATAAGGCATAGGGGGGCTAAAGCCCAGCCCTTCGCGGGCTGAAGCCCGCGCCTGGGCTTCGGCCATTCATGCATGCAGTCGGCTAGAAGGGTGGGGCAGGCAATCGTGCCTGCAGGCGGCCTTTCAGGC
>CAZARO010000315.1:0-6375 GCA_964487165.1 uncultured Solibacteraceae bacterium
CTTCAACAGTTTTTATCTGCTGAGCAATCCGGCGGTAGCGGGGCTGGCGGTCCGGCACAAGACCTTGACATTCTACATATGGCGGCGTATATGTAGAATGTCATGGCTTCAGAGAAATCCGATCTCCTGCAAGGCACGCTCGACATGCTGGTTTTGAAAATCGTCGCGCTCGAACCGGCACACGGCTACGGAATCGCGCACCGCATCCAGCAGATCTCGCGCGAGGTGCTGCAGGTGCAGCAGGGGTCGCTCTATCCCGCGCTCCATCGCCTGGAAAAACGAGGCTGGCTGAAGGCCGATTGGCGCGAATCGGAAACGGGCCGCGAGGCGAAGTTCTATTCGCTGACGCGGCTGGGACGCAAGCAGCTCGAAGCCGAGACGGCCAATTGGGACCGGTTGGCCGGCGCGGTGCAATTGATTCTGAAGACCGCCGAATAGGAGAGCGCCGATGTTTTTCCGCAAGCAACGCCTGGAGCGCCGGTTGGAATCGGAGATCGGGTATCACCTCGACCGGGTGACGCAAAGCTACATCGCGCAAGGGGTCGACGCACAAGAGGCGCGACGCCGGGCGCTGCTCGAATTCGGCGGGGCCGCACAAATTCAGGAAGACCTGCGCGACGTCCACCGCTCGCGCTGGCTGGCCGACCTGCGCCAGGACCTGGCGTATGCCGCGCGCACGCTTCGCCGCAGCCCCGGATTCCTGGCGAGCGCGGTGCTGACGCTGGCGCTGGGAATCGGCGCGAATACCGCCATTTTCAGCCTGATTGACGCGCTCATGCTGCGTCCTATGCCGGCGGTCTCCAGGCCCGCGGAGCTGGTCCAACTCGTCCGGCAGCACGAGGGCTGCGAAGATTGCCTCCTCTCGTACCCGCTCTTAGAGTATTTCCGCGACCGTCTCTCCTCCTTCTCGGGAACATTCGCGGTGCTGGATGTCAAGCACGAAATCACCATGGACGGCGTGGACGAAACGCTGAATGGCGACGAAGTGTCGGGCAATTTCTATGGCGTGATGGGACTGGCGCCGGCCGCCGGCCGCCTGCTGGGCCCGCAGGACGATGCCGCGCCTACGCCGGTGGCGGTGATCTCGTACGATTATTGGCGGCGGCGGTTCGGGCTCGACCCGTCGGCGCTCGGCAAGAGCTTCACCTACGCTACCGCCACGCTAACCATCGTGGGGGTAGAGCCGGAGGGATTCGAAGGCATCGAGCCTTGGCGCACGCGGGAATTTACGGTGCCGCTCTCCATGAGCGAGCAACTCGGTGGCAGCGACAGTTGGTGGCGGCGCAATTGGAACGCGAACTTCCTGGAGGTGATGGCGCGGCGGAAGCCCGGCGTGTCGATGGAGCAGGCGAACGCCGAGATCGCCGCGGTGTTCGGCGCATGGCGGACCGACAAGGCCCCGGCCATTACGCAGCCGTTCGATCGCAACAAGTTTCTGAAAGAGCGCGCCGCCGCTCTGCCCGGATCGTCCGGACTGAATGGCCTGCGCGTGGACTTCATGAAGCCGCTATCCATCCTGATGGGGATCGTGGGGCTGGTGCTGCTGCTGGCGTGCGCCAATCTGTCGGGGCTTTTGCTGGCGCGGGCGGCGTCGCGGCAGCGCGAAATTTCCGTGCGGCGCGCGTTGGGAGCGGGCAATGGGCGGCTGGCGCGGCAGTTCCTGGCGGAGAGCCTGCTGCTGGCGGTGTGCGGCGCGCTGGTGGGCCTGGCGGCGGCGCAATGGTTCAGCCGCGCGCTGGTAACCATGATGGCGAATGGAGATGAGCTGCTCCCGCTGTCCGTCTCGCCCGACTGGCGGGTGTTCGCGTTCACCGGTGCGATTTCGTTGCTGGCGTGCCTGTTCGCTGGTGTCGCTCCGGGGCTCAGCGCGGGCAGAGTGAGCGTCAATCCGTCGCTCAAGGAAGTGCGCGCGGGCGGCGGAAACCGGGGCCTGGGCCGCGTGCTGGTAGTGTCGCAGTTGGCCATCTCCATGACGTTGCTGGTGGGCGCGGGCCTGTTTATCCGTACGCTCCAGAAACTCTATAGCGTGGATACGGGCGTCCGGACGGGCGGCGTGTTCATCTTCAACGTTACGGCCAAGCACCATTACCCGCCGGCGCGCAGCGTGGAGATTGAAGCCGCGATAGTGGATCGATTGCGGTCGCTGCCGGGAGTTACTTTCGCGAGCGCGGCGAATATGCTTCCGCTCGCCGGCGGCTCTCGGACCCAAAGGATTGAGGTGGATGGCTACATCTTCCGGCCGGGCGAGGACGACAACGTAGCTTTCAACTCGATTGCAGCTAAGTATTTCGCCGTGATCGGCACACCGCTGCTGCTGGGCCGCGACTTCAACGAGCGGGACACGGGTGCGTCAAGCCCCGCCGCCATCGTCAATGAGACGTTCGTGCGGACATTCTTCGGAGGCCGGGCGCCGCTGGGGCGGCACGTGACCTCAAACAACGTGGTCTATGAAATCGTCGGGGTGGTCAAGGACGCGAAGGCGAGCCTGCGCAAGGGCGTCGCGAGCACCATGTACGTTCCCTGGCTGCAGCAGGGCGACATGGGGGTGGCGAACCGGACGCAGCCCATGGGGTACTCGTACTTGGCGCGCGTCGCGAGCGGCGACCCGATGCGCTTGTCGCCCCTGCTGGAGCGCGCTATTCCGGAGATCGATTCGGCCATGCACCTATGGTTCCCGAAAACTCTGGAGGACTATGTCAATCGGTCCACGCTCAACGAAAGGATGATGGCGACGCTGGGCGGATTCTTCGGCTTGCTGGCGTTGCTTGTGGCGTGCCTGGGCATTTTCGGCATACTGGCATTTCAAGTTTCGCGGCGCACCAACGAGATCGGCGTGCGGGTAGCGCTGGGCGCGACGCGAGGCAGCATCGTAGCGCTGGTGCTGCGCGAAGTGGCCATGCTGCTGGTGCCCGGCTGCGCCGCGGGCGCGCTGGCCGCCGCGTGTCTGGCGCGATTCGCCAACAGCTTTCTGTTCGGCGTTACCTCGACGGATCCCGCGGCATTCGCGCTGGCCGCGGGCGCGCTGGCCGCGGCCACACTCGCGGCGGGCTACCTGCCGGCGCTGCGCGCCGCCCGCGTGGAACCCATGGCCGCGCTGCGTTGCGATTAGTGTAGTGGGGCGGACGCCCTCGTCCGCGGCCGACCCCCTGGTCGGCTTCCCTTCGGCGCTGGAGACTTGATCCTCCGAGAGAAGAGCGGGACGAGGGCGTCCCGTGGCCCAGAGGGCACCCCCCAGGGGGGGCCGCCCCACAATGTTGGTAGCAACCAGCCGCGTTACACACCGTAGCGTTAGTCCGCATGGCACGCACAGGCCCGAGCGTTTGACAGGCGCGGGGTTTGCTGCTATTCGTAATAACACTTCCATGTTCAACATCGTCCGCAAAACGCCCAGCCAGTTGGAACAAGTCGTCCTGGAATACGTGTGGGCGCACCCCGATTGCACCGCCGAGGCATGCCGCGAAGGCCTCGCCAGCCACAAGCCGCTCAAGGATTCCACCATCCGCACGATTCTGCGGAACCTGGAAACCAAGGGCCATGTCACCCATACGGTGGACCGCCGCACCTTCATTTACCGCGCCGTACACACGAAACGCAATTGGGCGGCGCTGGCGGCCGAGCAGTTGATCGACCGATTCTGCGGCGGGTCAGTGGAAGAATTGCTGGTCGGCCTGGTGGACAATCAGGTGTTACAGCCGAAGCAACTGCATCGCCTGGCAGAGAAGATCGCTGCACGAAAGGAAAAAAGCTCATGAGCGCGGTACCGTTTCTGGCGGGGTGGGCGCTCCGTTCCGCGATGCTCATTTCGGTGGGCGCCTTCTTGCTCTGGGTGCTGCGGGTGAAGGATCCGGCCGTTCGCCTGGCGGCGTGGATCGCCATGCTATGCGGGTCTCTGGCAGTGCCCCTCCTCACCACGACGCTGCCGGAGGCGCGGCTGGCGGCCATTCGGGTGGCGAAGCCGGCCGCACCTGCGCGAGCGAGCGGGACTCTCTGGGCATTGGATCAAGCCGCGCTGGCGCTGGGCGGCGCGGACTCCGGCCAACGTTCCGGCAACTCGACCGGTGGCGCAAGCGTGGCGCCGCGCTACGACTGGCCGCGCCTAGCGTTGACTATCTACTTCACACTGACCGCCGTGCTTCTGTTGCGTTTGTGCGCCGGGCTGGTATTGAGCGGGCGTTTGCGCCGCTGCAGCCATCCGGCGGGACGGACGGCGGAGGGAATCGAACTCCTCGAATCGGACGACGTGTCCGGCCCGTTGACGCTGGGAATCGTGCGCGCCGCTATCGTCCTGCCCCGCGATTGGCGCGACTGGGATGGCGTCAAGCTGGACGCGGTCCTGGCGCACGAGCGCTCCCACATCGCGCGGCGCGATCCGGCGGTGCAGTTGCTCTCGGCGATCCATCGGGCGCTGGCGTGGCACAATCCCCTGAGTTGGTTCCTGCATCGGCGCATCGTGCGGACAGCGGAAGAAGCTAGCGACGATGCCGCGGTGGCGGCGGTCCGCGACCGCGCCTCATACGCCGCGATGCTGCTGGAATTCATGGAGCGCGGCCTGCGCGCCCCCAAGTGGCAGGGGGTGGCGATGGCCCGCTACGCCAAGCCCGAGGAGCGCATCCATCGCATTTTGGAGGGAACGCCGTCGCGGGGAATCACGCGCTGGAGCGTGGCGGCGGTCCTGGCGCTCGCGTCGCCGCTGGTATTCCTGGCGGCGGCAGCGCATCTGGAGCGGGCGCCGGTGCAGGTTTCGCAAGCCGCTGCGGCGGCCGTCCTCGTCGCGCCGCTTCGAGCGATTCCCGTCCCGCGGACCGCGCTCCTGTCCCCATCGCCCCGGCGGAGCAGCGCCCCCCGGCTGACATTCGCGGAGGCGTCAATCAAGCGCTCGGCGCCGGACAGCCAACCCGGTGCGGTGAGAGCGCTGCCCGGAGGCGAGCGGTACACGGCCGGGGACGCTTCGCTGAAGCTGCTGATCAGCCTGATGTACAAAATACCGGCGCGCCAGATCGCGGCGGGGCCGGCATGGCTGGACACCGACGGGTACGATATCGAAGCCAGTGCCGGTAGCCCTCGCAGTCTGGACGATCTGCATGTTATGTTCCGAAATCTGCTGGCGGACCGGTTCCAGTTGAAGCTTCACCGCGAGGTCAGGCAGGGCCCGGTATATGCGTTGAGCGTGGACAAGTCGGGGCAGAAAATGAAGCTCAACGAGAGCGCGGACACGTTCGATTTCCCGATTACGCGCGGGTTGGATGGTGTTGTGATCGGCTCGCGAGTTCCCATGGAGTACTTCTGCTGGTGGCTCAGCCAGTTGCTGGGGCGGGATGAGCGGCCGGTGATCGACCGGACCGGGCTCGGGAAGAACTACGATTTCACGCTATCGTTCGCGCCGCAACTGCCGCCCGATTTCCCGCGGGAGCGGGTTCCCGCCAGAATACTCGCGCGGCCGTCGATCTTCGACGCTTTGCGCGAGCAACTCGGGCTGGAGTTGGCGGCGCAAGAAGGGCCGGTGGAGTACTTAGTAATAGACCACGTCGAGAGACCGGCGGAAACTTATTAGTCGGCCGCCTTTAGGCGGGCGATCGGCTTTAGCCGTTTCGTGGGGCAGGCAATCGTGCCTGCAGGCGGCCTTTCAGGCCGCCGCAGAATCTGAACAGACCACTCACGAGTTCGCAAGTATTTTCTCCGCTTCGTGTCTCGCAGGCATCGTGCATCAAGGCCCGAAAAAGTCCGACTCGTGACAGAGAGCGGCAAACCGCAACCAAAAGAATATTCACCACAGCGGCGCAGAGACACGGAGAAGAACAAAGTCAAAACCGGAGGGCACGGAGATGGCAGAGACTACAGAGGCGCGATCCTCTGGGGGATCAGCGTCTCAGCGTCTCCGGCCGTTAGTAGTACAGAGGCCGGCTGAAAGCCGGCCTCTGGACTTTGGCCTTTTATAGCCTGCGGTCGGCTGTCCAGTCGGGCAGGCAATCGTGCCTGCAGGCGGCCTTTCAGGCCGCCGTCGAATCTGAACAAACCACTCACGAGTTCGCACGTATTTTCTCCGGCTTCGCATCTTGCAGGCATCGTGAAGCAAGGCCCGAAAAAAGTCCGATTCATGACAGAGAGGCCGGCTGAAAGCCGGCCTGCAGCCAGGATTGGCTGCCCCACGAAAGCTCAAAGCCGAGTCGCGGGCTTCAGCTCGCCACTTAGTTCCCGTTATATGGGCGCCAACGAGAACTTTGTTCCCGTTGCGTCGGCAAGCCCGATCGATCCGGAGGCCTGCCCCCATTCTGACTTCTGACTCCTGACTTCCATATCCCGCAGGGATATCAGGCGAAGCTTTGGCTAGTTACTTTCCGGCGCAAAATTCCTGACATAAGTTTCTTGTTTTCATGA
>CAZARO010000316.1:0-845 GCA_964487165.1 uncultured Solibacteraceae bacterium
ATCAGTCTGCCTTGCGAGATCATGGACAATCAGATCGCGGTCGGCGTGAGCATCAGGATGAACTCGGCCCTCGCCTTCGCGCGCATCGAGGCCCGGGTTTGCCCCACGGAGGCGCGTGGGCACTCCAGCCCTGGTGGCGGCGACGGAGCGGTTAGCCGGTTGAGTTTTGGGCTGGCGCCGTGCCTTCGGTGGACTACGCAAGGTCCCAGCACGAAGCTATCGGAGGTCCACCTCTCAGGTTAGACCACGCTGACAAGTGGCTTCTAACCGGGACGGCCAGTTTCCAGAAAACCCCGTTTACCAACCGTGATCGGAAATCAAGGCAGTGTTGCGATCCGAATTTCCCGCCCGGTTCGGTTTCTAACGGTTTGGCGCTTCCAGGGTATTGTCCATATCTGAAATTCTTACCGACGTGAGGCTGGGTGTTCACCTGTTGCATTGTCTAGCACCGGCTGACGCAATGCGGCACGCAAGTCGCAGGTGCCCGTATCATAAAAGAGCACGATCGGCAGCCCTATCGCTAAATTTGTGTTCTTCCCGATTCGGTACCCAGAGGGTGACTGGCATCTCCAGGAACGAGCGAGGGCTGAAGACGTTTGGCTTACAACAGCAGATCGCGTTCGGATTCACGGCTGGTGGTTCGCAACCGATGCGGCAGATTGCGCAACCCTGTTCCTGCACGGAAACGCGGGAAACGTAACCCACAGAATCCAGCACGCCCACGCCGTGGTGGAGGCCGGATCTTCGGCGCTGGTGTTGGATTATCGAGGTTATGGAAAAAGTGGCGGGGTGCCCGCCGAAAGCGGCCTCTATCGGGACGCAGATGCCGGCTACGATTGGCTTAT
>CAZARO010000316.1:855-6371 GCA_964487165.1 uncultured Solibacteraceae bacterium
TCGCTGCGGGTTTTGGTTCGGACAAGGTGATAATCCAAGGCGAGTCGCTTGGCGCGGCTGTCGCCACCGAACTAGCAGCGAGGCGGGCGTGCGCTGCGCTGGTGCTTGAGTCGCCCTTCTCGTCTCTTGCTGACATGGCAAACACGCTCGTGCCCTTCCTCGGCACGGCACTCATCCGCGGATTCGACACACGTACGAGGATTGAGAGAGTCCGGTGCCCGCTTCTGATCATCCATGGAGACGCGGACGAGATCATGCCGATATCGCAAGCGAGGACAGTATTCGCGGCTGCGAATGAACCCAAGACATTCTGGCCTGTGCATCGGGCCGGACACAATGATCTCCTTTACCATGCCGGAGACGAATACGTTGTCCGCCTAAAGTGTTTGTATAATTCCGCCAACTCCAACGCGAGATGACCCGGAGTCATTTCCGGCTCCCCCGGTCAATCGGTCAATCTACGATAACGCCGTGTTTCACTCTGAATGCCAGTAGAGAGCATTGATTCCGAGGTTACGGAGTCACTTTAAATACTCGAATCGTCCCGCCCCTATCGTAAGGCCATTTGATTAGCCCCCCCGTGGAGGGCGTAATCAGAAAGCGGCCATCCGGGCTGAATGCGACGGACCCGCACCCCATGTCCGAGACCTTTGCATGCTCGAGAATCCTCCTGCTGATGACATCGACCAGCCAAGCAGTTCCATTTCCATAAGTGCCGACAGCAACAAATCGACCATCTGGGCTGAAGACGGGATCAGAGGAACCGGCGTTGTAGATATCGAGCGATCCGATTCTGGTATCGCTTTCGAGATCCCAAATTTGCAGACCTTCGAGGGTAGTGACGGCGAGCAGCTTGCCATCTGGACTAAAAGACAAGCCAGCGGCATAGTCCTTGAAGCCTCTTAGCGCCCCGAGCCGTTCGCCCGTGGAGAGGTTCCGCAAAACGACGAGATCCCAATAGCCGGAAGCTAGTGTTTTATCATCTGGACTTATCGCGATTCCAGATGTCTCGTTTTTCCCGAAAGCGCCGACTTGTTTGCCGGTGGCGAGGTCCAGGACACGAATGGCGTAGTTGCGACGTGCTCCCGACTCAACCACGTAACGACTGTCCGGGCTGAAGGTGTAGCTTGCATACTGATTCTTGCCCAGCGAAATCACTCGTCGTCCGGTCTCGATCTCCGTGACGCCGCTCTCGGTCGCGTAGTATTTCCAATCATGAGAAATCGACTGAACCTTCGCGGAAATACGCTTGATCAGACGACCCTCGGGAAAGCTCCACATCGTCAAATCATTTGAAACGTCTTTCGATGTTGCCGGACCGTCCGATGCGACCATCGTTCCGTCAGGGCTAAAAGACACGAGGCCCATCCAGCCGTACGTGCCGTCCCGCCAACCGACCCCAATCTCTTTTTCGAATCTCAGGACTGCTTGTGCGCTACTGGCTGTTGCCGGTGCGAGCAGGAGGACAACGCCCACAGCCACAAGCACGATGATGGTTTGGGCGCATTCGACGGCATACGTCGCTGCGTTGCGTGACATCTGGAGCGACTATAGCTCGTTTTGCGCAGCTTCGCTACGCGAAAAGAAATTAACCACTGAAAGCGGGCTTTTTGCGGACTCCGTACCGTCACAGACACACAGAACGCCCCGCGAATCGGACCGACGGGGTCCAGTTACCGACAACCCCGTATTTTGTCCACAACCTGGCTTGGCTCGATTCCCGATTGCCGAAATGCATCAATACGGAACGAAAGAGCAGGACGTCGCGCCAGCAGAACAATGAACTACAGATTCTTCTAAGGACTCGCCGAAAAATCAGTTCATTGCACTGTGACGACCGGACCTGGGGGCGTCTTAATGCCGTTGGCGCTTGCCTGCAACGTCTGATCACCGCTCGCGGTGAACGGGACGGTCAGATTGAACTGGTACAGTCCGGCTTCCGTGATCCCGGCAAATGCGACATTGGCCGACACCCCACCGAGTGTCACACCCACGGGCGTCGTTGTAGGCGCGGCCCCGGTGAAGGCCTGCCCTGGCGACACATGAGGATTGGACGGCCCGAACCCAACGCCGTATAACACCAGAGTCTCGCCGGGCTTCACCGGCCGCGTGGAGTATGAGAAGGTCCCCGATGGGCCAACGAGGTCGTAAGTGCCACCCCCATAAGCGCCGCTGCCGTCGGGTGTCAGGATCTCTCCGGCCACATGCTTGCCGTCCCCGAGTAAGCAGAACGACGGCCCGTACGGAGCTAACGTTACGGTGGACGCGGCCGATCCCGAGGACGTGTAAACAACGACGCTGACCGGTCCCGTCGTGGTATCGTCCGGGACTTGCAGATTAATCTGGAAGGGATTGACATACCACAGGTAAGCTAATTTGTTATCGATTATGACGCTCGTCCCGCCTAGAGACGTTGGAAAGTCGCCATTCCACACGAAGGTTCCGCTCCCCAGGTTGCTGCCGTAGATCGAGACCCAGGATCCCGGTTGGACGACGGGAACGGTGCTATAAATAGGAACGACGCCGCCTGTGGAGATGGCCGGCAGTGTACCGGGCGTCAAGATTCGGACGCGCAGGTTTTCGGAGTCGGCCAAGTAGACGTCGCCGGCAGAGTCGACAGCAATGCGCCACGGAGAGTTCAGCTGCGCCGCGGCGGCGGGGCCGTTGTCGCCGCTGAAGCCTGCTGTCCCGTTGCCGGCCACAGTGGTGATCACACCGTTCGCAACCTTGCGTATGCGGTTGCCGTCGGCGATGTACAGGTTGCCGGCGGAGTCGACAGCGACCGCGCCGGGGCTGTTCAGCAGCGCGGCGGTCGCCGGGCCGTTGTCGCCAGTGAAGCCTGGTGGAAAAGCCCCCGGAAAGGTCCCAACCACAGTGGTGATCACGCCGTTGGACACCATGCGTATTCGATGGTTGCCGGTGTCGGCGATGTACAGATTGCCGGCAGAGTCGACAGCGACGCCATTCGGGTCGTTCAATTGCGCGGCGGTTGCCGGACCGTTGTCTCCGCTGAAGCCTGCTGTCCCGTTTCCAGCCACAGCGGCAATCACACCGTTAGCCACCCTATCTATGCTGTTGCCGAGGGGCTCGGCGCTGTATAGGTTGCCGGCTGAGTCGACAGCGACGCTGGCGGAACCGCCCAACTGCGCGACAGTAGTAATCACACCATTCGCGATCTTGCGTATGCGTTGGTTAGCCCAATCCGCGAGATACAGATTGCCAGCGGAGTCGACAGCGATGGCATCCACCTCGCCCAGTTGCGCGGCTGTAGCTGGACCGCCGTCGCCACTATACCCCTGCGTCCCGTTCCCAGCAACGGTGGTGATCACACCGCCGCTGACCCTGCGGATGAGAGTGCCGAATGCGTCTGCGATGTAGAGGCTGCCAAAGGAATCCAAAGCGACACCCGCGGGCACATACAACTGCGCGGCGGTGGCTGGGCCGTTGTCCCCGCTGAAGCCTGCCGCTCCGTTTCCCGCCACAGTGGTGATCACGCCGTTGGCAACCTTGCGCACGCGGTAGTTGTAGGTGTCGGCGATGTGCAAGGTGCCGGCAGGGTCGACGGCGACGCCGCTTGGGGCGTACAGTTGAGCGCTGGTCGCGGGGCCATTGTCGCCGCCGAAGCCTCCCATCCCGCTGCCGGCCACAGTGGTGATCACCCCGTTAGCCACCTCGCGTATGCGGTTGTTGCCGTAGTCGGCGATGTACAGGTTGCCAGCCGGATCCACAGCGACACCGAGCGGCTCGCTAAGTTGCGCGCTGGTCGCCGGGCCGTTGTCGCCGCTGAAGTTTCCTGCTCCGTTCCCGGCTACGGTGGTGATCACGCCGTTCGACACCCTGCGTATGCGGTCGTTGAGGCTGTCAGCGATGTACAGGTTGCCAGCCGCGTCCAGAGCGACGCCATAGGGAGTGTTCATTTGCGCGGCGGTTGCCGGACCGCCGTCGCCGCCGAAGCCGGTCGCCCCAGTCCCCGTCACGGTTGTGATCACACCGTTCGCTACCTTGCGTATGCGGCTATTGCCGGTGTCGGCAATGTATAGGTCGCCGGCCGAATCCACGGCGACACCACGTGGACCGTTCAGTTGCGCCACAGTGGCCGGGCCGTCGTCGCCGCTGAAGCCTGCTCCCCCGTTCCCGGCCACTAGAGTAACGATACCCGTCGCGGAGTCTAATCGTAGGATAGTGTTCTCGTTCGGGAAGAAAGAGTTGCCGGCGCTGTCAACGGCAACCCCTTGGGGAAAGGACAGACTTGCGGACGTTCCGCGGATGTTCACCGGCAGACCGCCGCCTGCAAATGTCGAGATCGTGTACGTCTGGCCAAAGACGGGAAGTAAAACCAGCCACGGGAGAAAAACCGCAGGCACTTGGCGCATCGCAGAAGCCTCCTGTAGGGTTCGTGTTAACTGTTGCACGGGGTGAACAAGTTGGCCTTACGCCGATCCGAAGGACTCGGACTCCACGATTTTAGCGCAATCTAAACGTTGGTGTTGCTCTGCTCATTAGTCGAGCCCGCCCCTAAGTTTCGCATGCGCTTGAGGCGTGAGTCTCAGACCGGTTGTGGCGTCTGCTATTGCAGTGTAGTGGCAAAATTCGACGGCTGGAATCGGCTCGGTACGAGCCAGTGGGCGAAGAGTGGGCATATCGGAAACCGACCCCAGCGACCTACCGGGCAAGCCGCGCTCTGGTGGCGGCCACCGATTGGCTGACCACTTGAGTTTCAAGCCAGCGACAGCGCGAGCAAGGGGAAATAGTCGCGGTACATGGCGTAAGTCAAATAGAAAACCGTGGGGAAGCCGGTGCCGGTGGTGGCATCTTCGGGCCACGTGCCATCGGGATTGCGGCGATCCAGCAGGAATTGCACGCCGCGGCGCACGGCAGCGCTCTCGCGTTCGTTGGCGGCCAGCAGCCCCAACACCGCCCACGCCGTCTGCGAGGCACAACTGGGCGCCGGCACGAAGTGATCGCGATCGTAGCTGGCGCAGCTTTCGCCCCATCCGCCATCGGGATTCTGAATGGTCCGCAGCCAGTTCGCCGAGCGCTCGACCGCGTCCCTGGCGCCCGGCGCGCCGCTGGCCGCCAGACCGCGCATTGCCAGGAAGGAGCCGTAAATATAATTGACTCCCCAACGGCCGTACCAGCTGCCATCCTTCTCCTGTGCCTGCAAAAGGTACGCCACCCCGCGGCGCACGGCATCGTGATTCGCCAGTCCGCGGCGGCATAAACATTCCAGCACGCGGCCGGTAATATCGGGGCACGTGGGATCGAGCATGGCGTTGTGGTCGGCAAACGGAACCTGGTTGAGCACGGCCCAATTATTGTCTACGTCGAAGGCCGCCCATCCGCCGTCTTCCGATTGCATGGCCAGCAGCCAGTTAATGGCGCGCCGCTCGCAGGCGGCCTGCGCCTGCGGGTCGGAAGCCTTGGCGTGCAACAGGGCCAGCAGCACTTGCGCAGTGTCGTCGATGTCGGGGTAGAACTCGTTGGCGAATTCGAATGCCCAGCCCGAGGGCTCGGTA
>CAZARO010000317.1:0-6342 GCA_964487165.1 uncultured Solibacteraceae bacterium
CATCGAAGTGGTCACGAGCGAACGTCCGATACCGAGCCGCGACCGCAAGGGAGCGGACAACTGCGGGTTGGGCACCGGGCTCCAGCGCGCTGCCTACCGATTCCACGTAGACGCGCGCAGTAACAGGTAAACGTAATGAAATACCTCGGACACCGCTCCCTTGCGGTCGCGGCTCGGCCCAAGCATCACTACTCTCATGTCGCGCGCCGGACGTGATATCGTTTACCCGACATGGCCTCATGAGGCAGAAAGCGGGGATTATGAAATTTGCAGTTCCGTTACTGTTGATAGCAAGCGCCGGCATTTTGCCGATGTTTGCGCAGGAAGGGATGAAACCGGCGCCGGTGTTGAATATCGACCGGGAATTCATCAAAGAAGGAAAGGACGCAGCGCACGAGAAAGTGGAGGGCGAGTGGGCCGCGACTCTGCGCAAGGCGAATTTTCCGGGCCACTATTTTGCCTTCGCAAGCATCTCGGGGCCCGACGAAGTATTCTTCGTCCAGCCGATGGCGTCTTTCGCGGCCAACGAAGAGATCGAGAAAGCCGGCGAGAAGGAGCCGCTGAAAGGCGCTGTGGAGCAGCTCGGCGCGCGCGATGGTGAACTCCGAACGGGGTCGCGGACGCTTTGGGCAGTCTACCGGCCGGACCTCAGCTACAAGCCGGAGAATGTGAACATGGCGAAGTTACGCTATGTGGAGGTGGGGACGTACCTGGTCAAGCTGGGGAATGAAGAGGATTTCGTCAACGGCGCCAAGGCCCTCCTGGGCGGCTATGGGAAGGGCAATATAGATGTCTCCGTTCTGGGATACCGTGTAACCGCCGGCGCGCCTGTGGGTACGTATCTGTTCGTCACCATGATGGATTCGATGAAAGTGGTGGACGGGGAGCCCGAGCGCAGGAAGGCGATTGCGGGCGCGATGGGGCAGGACAGCTACTCTCAATTGATGAAGAGTATGGGGGACGTCCTGGTCTCCGTGGAGAACAACCTGTTCGAAGTGAAACCGGGCATGAGTTATCCCCCGCAGGCCGTAGTGGATGCGGACCCCGGGTTCTGGAAGCCGAAATCCCAGACGAAAACGCCGGCGGCGTCTGGGGCGGGAACGATTTTCCCCGAGCAGAAAAAGGGACAGTAACGGGATGGCACGGGCGTGGCCTTACAATGGAAAGACACCATGCTTGCTATGGCCACGCCCGACGCGATCGCCCGCTATGAGGCCGTCGTAGGACTCGAGGTTCACGTACAACTCGCCACCGCGACGAAAATATTCTGCGGATGCCCCACCGGGTTCGGGGCGCCGCCCAATACCAACGTCTGCCCGGTCTGCCTGGGATTGCCGGGCGCGCTGCCGGTACTGAATCGCGCGGCCGTGGAACTGGCCATCAAAGGCGCGCTGGCACTGGGCTGCCGCATCCGCCCGCATTCGCGCTTCGCCCGCAAGAACTATTTTTACCCGGACCTCCCCAAGGGCTACCAGATCTCGCAATACGACGAGCCGTTCGCCGAGGCGGGCTTCGTCGATATCGCCGTTGACGGCGCTGCCAAACGCATTCGCGTGACCCGCGTCCACATGGAGGACGATGCCGGCAAGAGCATCCACGAGGGCTTCAAGGATTCCAGCCGCTATTCCTATGTGGACCTCAACCGCAGCGGCACGCCGCTGATCGAAATCGTCAGCGAACCCGACATGCGCAGCTCCGATGAGGCCTACGCTTATCTCTCCGCGGTGAAACAGGCGCTGGAATTTATGCAGGTGTCGAGCTGCGATATGGAGAAGGGCCACCTGCGCTGCGACGCCAACGTCTCCGTCCGCCTGAAGGGCGAGGAAAAGCTGGGGACCAAAGCGGAGGTAAAAAATCTGAACTCCTTCCGCTTCCTGAAGCAGGCGCTGGATTACGAAATCGCGCGTCAGGTGGCGTTGATTGAAAGCGGCGGCCGGGTGATGCAGGAGACGCGCCTGTACGACCCCGATCTGGGCGAGACGGCGGGCATGCGCAGTAAGGAAGAGGCGCATGACTACCGTTATTTCCCGGAGCCCGACCTGGTTCCGCTGCGTATCGGCGCCGAGTGGCTGGCGCGCATTCAAGCCACCATGCCGGAGCTGCCTGCGCGCAAGCGGGCGCGCTTCCTGGAGGAATACGGGCTATCCGAATACGACGCCGACGTGCTGACGGCATCGCGCGCGACCGCGGAATATTTCGAGACGGTGGCGCACGTGTCCGGCAATCCTAAGATGGCGGCGAATTGGGTGATGGGCGACCTGATGGCGATGCTCAAGGCCGAGGGCAGGGAAGTCGGCGAGTCGCCAGTGAGCGCGGAGCACCTGGGCGAACTGGTGAAGCTGATTGCCGGGGATCAACTCTCGGGCAAGCTGGCGAAGGAGATTTTCCCGAAGATGTTTTCGTCGGGTGAAGCGGCCGCCGTCATCATGGAGCGCGAAGGCCTCAAGCAGATCAGCGATTCGGGCGCGCTGGAGAAGGTGATCGCCGAGGTGATCGCCGCGAACGCCAAGCAGGTAGAGCAATATCGCGGGGGTAAGTCCACGGTGATTAATTTCCTGGTGGGCCAGGCGATGAAGGCCACGCGCGGACAGGCGAACGTCGCGCTGGTGACGGAACTATTGAAACAGAAACTGGGGTGATACATGTTACAAGTTGGCGATCAGGCTCCCGAAATCACGGTTCACACAGACACGGGCGAGGCGTTTCGTTTGTCTGCCCTGAAAGGCAAACGCGTGGTGCTCTATTTCTATCCCAAGGCGGACACGCCGGGTTGTACGGTGGAAGCCTGCGAATTCCGCGATGACGCGAAGGCCTTCGCGGAGAAGGGCGCGGCGGTGGTCGGCGTCTCGCCCGACAAGCCCGCGGCGCAGGCGAAGTTCAAACAGAAATACGATCTGCCTTTTACTCTGCTGGCCGATGAAGATAAGGCGGCGGCGGAAGCTTACGGCGTGTGGAAAGAGAAGAATATGTACGGCCGCAAGTCAATGGGCATCGAGCGCACCACGTTTGTGATCGGGCCGGACGGCAAGATCGAGAAGATTTACGGAAAAGTGAAGGCCAAAGGGCACGCGGCGGCGGTACTGGCGGAGTTGTAGGCAACCAAGGGATCCGCCCTTGAAATCCTTTTCAGGATTTGGAAGACAGAAGCGGCCCCTACGGGTCCGGCGAAGTCTGCCAGCCCTGCGGGACGCCGGAAGTCAGAATCGCGGTGGCCGGCGGTCCGCAACATGGCCTTGGGACAAATAATAACGAACCGTATGGCAGACGATTCAGTGGCGCGAGCACGGGAGGCGTTAGAACGTGCTCGGGCTGCCGTGGGTAACACGCCTGACTCGGCCTTGCCACACTTATTCGAAGCGCTGGATCATCTGGCGGCGGGGCTAAACCAGCTGGTAGAAGGCGAGCGCAATCTGGCGATACAGCAAGCCATGCTGGACGATCGCCTTCTGCGGGTGGAACGGAACCGGCTGTTCAGCGTGTTCAACCGCGCGGTGGGAGCCGGCGCGAGCCTGTCCCGACGGCTGGGACTTAGCGAAGAAACGGAGGATCCGGCCGCCTACGCAAAATGGGTGGAGCATGAAGCGGCGGCCTCGCCCTCTGTGGAAGCTGCGCGCGCGGCCTCGCGCGACTGGGCGTACCGTCCGGCGATCAGCGTCATCCTGACTGTTCGTAAGGGCGAAACCGTAGCGGAGTTTCTCGAATCTCTGGGAGGCCAGGCATATGAGAACTGGGAATTATGCGCGGCAATCGATGGCGCGTGCGAGCCTCAACTGGCCGGTTTCCGCGGCGCTCTTCGCAAGGTGGCGGCCGACGGGCTGGATGACGCGCAAGCGCTAAACGCAGCGGCCGCGCTGTCCACCGGCGAATATATTTCGGTAGCGCAGCCTGCCGGCGTTCTGGCGCCGCTGGCCCTCTATCGGATCGCGGAGGCGTTGCAGCAAGGACCATTCGACTTACTCTACTCCGATGAAGATTCTCTCGACGAAGAACGGCGCAGAGTGCGGCCGGTCTTCCGGCCCGGCTGGTCTCCGGAGTTGCTTACCTCCTGCATGTATCCGGGCAGTCTGTTGACCATCCGGCGGGAGCGTTTTGTCGAGGCCGGCGGGTCGTCGAGCGATTGCGGCGACGCGCATCTTTTCGACCTTCTCTTGCGGCTTGCCGACGCGCCTTTGCGGGTACATCACATTCCCGGAATGCTGTACCACGGCATCGGCGGCACTTCCGCAGCGGCGGGAGAGTCAGCGGCGCGGGCGATTGCGCGGGCGGTCAGCCGGAGAGAGAAAACCGAAGTAACATGTGTTAGCGGACTTACTGCCGGGACCTGGATCGCGCGAAGAAAGCGATCCGCCGGGGAAATGACGGCCGTGATCTGCTCCAAGTCGCCGGAGTTGCTGGAGACGTGTCTCAAGTCTCTGCGCGAGACGGCCCCAAATGTCGTGCGGCAGATTATCGTAGTGGCTCATGAGGAGTCAGGGCCCAATTCCGATCTGCGCGAAGTAATCCAGACCGCCGGGGCAACCGCCGTGAGTTACCACGGCTTATTCCACTTCGCGGTGATGAATAACCTGGGTGCGCGAAGCGCGGAAGCCCCGGCCATCCTTTTCCTGAACGACGATGTCAGCGCCAGCAGTCCGGGCTGGGCGGAGTTGTTGTCGGAACAGACAGCGCGTGAAGAGGTCGGCATCGCGGGCGCGGTTTTGTGGTACCCCGATGGTGTGCTGCAGCACGCCGGAATTGTGACGGGAATCGGCGATGGCGTGGGCCACGCCGGACGGTACCAGAGTGCCAGCCAACTGTGGCCGTGGCTGTTGGCGATGCGCGAAGTCTCGGCCGTCACCGGCGCCTGTATGGCCATTCGCAGAGAACTCTTCCAGGAGTTGGGCGGATTCGACGAAGGTTTTCCGAACAACTATAACGATGTCGATCTCTGTTTCCGGGCGCGTTCCCAGGGCTACCGGGTCATTTGTGTGCCGGTGACGGGACTGGAACATGTAGAATGCCAGAGCCGGCCGGGCATCGTGCGGTTTGAGGAACGCTACCGGTTCTATGAGCGATGGGGGCAGTTACTCCGGAATCCCGATCCTTATTATTCCGCCGCGCTGGCGCCCACGGAGAAGATCGCAGTGAATGCCAATGACGACCATTGGTACCGGCCACTATTCTGTTAGTGAACCCCGAGCAGTTCCCGGGTGGCTGGCGTATCGTCGAGGACACAGCGGAAGCCGATCTTAAAGCTCTCGCCCGCTTGAGGAAACCGTAGAGACAGCCTGAGATGTTCCTGCCAACTGCTTTCAAAAGAGCCTCCGCGGACAATATGTTCTTTGCCGGTAGGTGGCCCCGGCGGATCGGTAGAGGGCGACTTTTGGTAGTAACTCGGGTCATACCAATCGGAGACCCACTCCCAAACATTGCCGGCCATGTCATACAGGTTGAACCCGCTGGGATCGAAGCTGGCCACAGGGGCGACGCCATCGAAAGTGTCGTTGCCCTTGGTGCCCGCGAAATTTGCCTTGTCACGGCTGTTTTCGCTATTTAGAGGATAAATCTCATCCGCAGCGCCCGCCCGGGCAGCGTACTCCCATTCAGCTTCGGTGGGCAGACGCCCGCCGACAAAAGTGCAGTAGTCCCGCGCTTGCTCCCAGGAGACGCGAACCATGGGCAAATTGTCGCGGATCCAGCCCCGGTAATCGGGTGGGGCCTGGGGCGGAAAGGTCTTCTTCTTAGTGCCGGATTGTCTCCAATAACGTAGGAAAGGGCCTACTTGCACTTCGTTTCTTCCCATCCAATAATCTTTGCTGATGGTAACTTCGTGCTGTGGTTTCTCGTCCGCCTTGCACTTGGTATCGCTGGGAACGCAGCCCATTTTGAAGGTTCCCGCCGGAATCCGAACGTACTCTTCGTGGTCTCTCTTGTTGTTGGGGACAGTCTCGACAACCACCACTTGCTTCACCACCGTGGGCGGTTCGACCTTCGTGGGTGGCGGCTCAGGTTTGACGATGGGGGCAACGAAGCAGACGCCGTCAGCCGAGATCTGTTGGACTTCCGGAAGCTGGTGCTGATGTGTTTCGCCAATGACATCCTGCCGCGCCTGCTCGAAGACCCCCGGGAGTGTGAGGCCGGGCGTCTCCAAATGCTGCGCTACTGCCTTGGTAAACAGATCGACCGCAACTCCGGGAGACGCGTCGACCACTTCACCTGCATGTGCTGACATGGCGAACAGAATCTTGCCCATATCGCGGAGATCGGGAACGATCAAGCCCGCACCGACGCCCGCGATGGGCCTGCCGACCGGCCGCGGCCCTTCGATCATCACCACCGTCAGGCCGGGTTTACGATCGCTTA
>CAZARO010000318.1:178-6334 GCA_964487165.1 uncultured Solibacteraceae bacterium
CAGAAGACGGCATACGAGATGTTAAGCGGTGACTGGAGTTCAGACGTGTGCTCTCCCGATCTCGATCCGATTAGTCGGAATGATGTTCCCCGGGAACGGCTTCCCGTTCAGCGGATCGATAACGGGGATCAGGGTGCCCACCGAATTCACGGTGCTGGAAAAGTTGCCGCCCCGTTCCAATGCCGTGGGAACATTGGCGGTCCCGGTGGTGGTGGGCACCTTGACGCGCGTGTATTCCTGGGAAGCGAAGAAGAAGAGCTTCTCCCGATGAGTGTTGAACGTCTTCGGAATAGTGACCGGCCCGCCGACGCTGAAACCGCCCACGAAATAGCGGTAGAGAGGCCGCGGGATATCCTGCCGGTTGTTGAAGAAGGTGTTGGCGTTCATGTCCTCATGCCGCCGGTTCCAGTACGCCGAACCGTGAAATGTCTTCGTGCCGCCCTTGCTGATGAAGTTGATCGCCCCGCCCGCCTGCCGGCCAAACTCGGCCTGATAGGCGCTGGTGCTCACCCGGACTTCGCCGATGGAGTCGAGGTTGGGCGCCACGTAGGTATCGTTCTGTCCACCGGCATCAAGAATCGTGATTCCGTCCAGCGTCACGTTCTTGTTGCCCGTCGATTGTCCGTTGATTCCGATGCCCTGCACTGCGAAGGCGCTCGAAAGATCGCGGCTGGCAGTGGTATCCACAACGCCGGGGATGAGATCCATGTACCCGAAGACGTCGCGGCCCTTCAGGGCGACTTCGCCCAGTTGCAGAGAATTGATGGTCGCGCTTCTTTCGCTGCTCGCCGTCTGCACCGGGGTGGAGTCAGCGGTTACCGATACCTGTTCGCTCACCGCGCCGAGTTGCAGAATCAGGCTTCCCAGGTCGCGGGTTTCCGAAGCTGCGAGTGTGATTTCGTTCAGTTCCAGCGCCTTGAAACCGTCGGCGCTGACCCGAAGGGAATACTGGCCTGGAACCAGTTCGAGGAAGCGGAACAAGCCTCTCTCGTTGGATTGGGTGGTGCGCACCTGACCGGTGGTTTTCTCCGTGAGAACAAGTTGCGCGTTCGGGATAAGCGCCTTGCCCGGATCGGACAAGGTGCCGAGAATAGTGCTGCTGATGGTTTGGCCGAAAACGGCGTGCGCGCCTACGGCTGCCAGACATAGGCACAGAAAGTTTCGCTTGATTCTTGTCAACATGGACCCCCCCAAAAAAAATCGCCTGCCCCTGCGACGCGATGTAGAGGCGATTTTGTTTTAAGGCAAAATTATATCCGAACCGTAACCGGATGCAAGCGAAAAATTAAAAAGTTGTAAAATCTTCCGGGCCACCGGCCACCAGAAGGCGGGTTTCGCTAACCGAATCAGGGCCGGATACCGAGCCGCTGCAGCAGTTGCGCGGCGAGCGCCCGGACAGCCGCATCGGACGACCGCGCCGCGCTCCGGAGATGCGGCGCGGCGCCCTCCGGATCGCCCTTTGCGGCCAGCAGCGCGCCCAGATCGAGCTGCGTGCGCGCCAGCTCGGGGCGGATCGCGAGGGCCGTTTCGTATTCCCGGCGAGCCTCATCCAGGCGATCTCCCTGCGCGAGCAAATTGCCCAGCAGGGCGTGCGCCTCCGCGAGGTTGTGGTCCAGCCGGATTGCCGCCCCGGCCTGCACCTCCGCCTCGGAGTATTGCCCGAGACTGCGCAGCGTGACCGCATAGTTGAAGCGCACCGCCGCGTCCGCCGGCAGCAAATCGGCCGCCACGCGCAGCTCCCAGGCAGCTTGCGGCAAGTCCCCCGCGGCGGCCAGGAGATTGCCGAGATTGCGATGGGCATTGCCATAATTCGGCAGGATGCGAATAGCCTCGCGGAATTGCTTTTCGGCTCCGCTTCGGTCACCGCTTTGCGCCAGTACCAGGCCCAATCCGCTGCGCGGTTCGGGCATCTCCGGGTCCAGCGCGACGGCTTTCTCGTAAGCCGCGTGGGCTTGGCTTGCGCGCCCCAGTCGAAACTCCAGGGCACCCAGGGAGTTCCAAGTCCGTGCGTCAGACGGCGCCGCCCGCGCGGCGCGGCGCAGGACATCGGCAGCCTGGGCCCTACGTCCCAGTTCGTCGTACGCCGTCCCGAGGCCCACCAGGGCGGCGAGATACTCCGGATCGCGGTGAAGCGCTTCCTGGTATGCCGCGACGGCTTTTTCGCTCTGGTGCTGGGCTCGTAGCGCCTCGGCGAGCTCGAAATAAGGCTCCGGGCGGAGAGGCTTGGCCGCGTCAATGGCCCGCGCCAGGCGAGGAATGCCGCCCGGCAGATTGCTTCTGTCGCGGACCTGCGCGATGGCCACGTACAGTTCGTTCTCCGCGTTCTTCGGCAACGGGTCGGGATAATAGGGAACCACTTCGCCGCGGTACTGGGCGGCGTCGGACGTGTCCCTCTCTTTCCGCGCGGCCAGCAGGACTCCGGCCGGACGATTCCGCTGGATCAGATGGTCGGTCATGACGGCGTGCACCACGTCATCGGTGCGGCGCTTGGGCATGTGGCAGGTAACGCAGTCGGGATCGCTGGTGTGTTTTCCGTTCGCCAGCGAGTGGCACCGCAGGCAGACGCCGTTGTATGTGCCGGCAGTCCGCGAGCTCGCGGGAGTGTCGTGCAGGTTGTGGCAGGTGATACAGGTCAATGCACCGTTGCTCCGCAGGAAGCATTGCGATTCGCGCAGCCGGTACGCCGAGTGTGCGATTTCGAAGGATTCGTTCTCGCGGCCGGCCGGCGCCCGGTCGAAGAAGATCTTGAAATCGCCCAGCGGCTCCGGGGGCTGGTAGGAGAAGGGCGCGCGGTCGAATCGGACGATCGATTCCGGCAGGTTCCGGCTGGTGGTTTCGAGGTGACACTGCAGGCAAATCTCAAGCTGGCGGCCGGCGCTCAAACGCGCTGGATTGACGATTGTCCGGCGTAGATCCTCCGGCTTGGAGTCCTTGGCCTGCGCGGCCCGGACGTGGTTCTCGCCCGGCCCGTGGCAGCGCTGGCAGTCGATGCCTTCGGGGAGTACCGCGGGATAAGTCTGCGGGTCGCCGCGGCGGCGATAAGTGGCCGGCACGTCGCTGTAGGCGTTATGGCAGAAGAGGCATTCGTAGGGAACGCCGCGCTGGGAATACCACTGGTCCGGCGAGTCATATCCGGGCGACATTGCCCAGGCGCCGCCGTTTTCGGCATACCACGTTACCGCTAACTGTACCAGGCCGCCGCTGCTGGTGCGGTGCAAGTAGCAGCGGGCATGATTGGCGGAGCCGACGTAGTAATCCACGCGGTCTTCCGCGACGTTGGTGGGCGCGCCTCCGTAACCGATCTGATAGCGCCGCTGGAAGTACTCGCCGCCGCGCATGACCATCTCGAACCAGGTGCCTGAAGCAGCATGATAGAAGCGATTATTCGCGCTATAGTCTTCCACCGTGTTCGCGGCGGCAGGCTTACCGAAGGAGCGGCCCATGCCGGTATGCAAGTAAGCCGCGGAGATACTGGCGTGACAGCCATAGCAGAGTTTGGCATCGACGTAACCGCGGGACGAGAGCGACGAAGCCGCAGATGCGGGCAGCGCAGAGAGCAGCGCGGCGGCCACGAGTCCCAATGGCTTCATTGCATTGTGCCGGGTCCGCGGCGGCGGTGAGACTCACCCGATCGACCTGTGATGGCCTAGGGCGAGTCCGCCGCCGCGCGAGGGCTTCGCGGAGTCTACTGCAAGCTCATGTGGCGCGCCGCGAAATCCAGGAAGTACACCCAGTTGGGCTGGTCCGTGTGGCCGCTGGCGTGTTGCCGGAAGGCGATGCTGCCGGTGTCGATCAGCGTTTCGATGGGCGGGAATTCCTTCGCGCCGAGCGGCTTCTTGCCCAGCAGCTCATATACCGGCGAGGCGCCCACGCCGGCCAGGAATGTCCCCTTGGCGTCCACCCAGCTATCCCCTCCCGGCTCGGCATCGTAGCCGCCTTTGCCGGCGCTCAGGAATACCGGGCGCGGCGCACACATGGCGATAAGCTCATGCGAGTCCACCGGCAGGTCGTTCCAATTGAGCGGGCCGGCGTACTTCAGGAAATTGCCGGCCATCCAATGGTATTCGTCGACACCGGCCACGTTTTCGATGATCTCGCCCCAGTTGCGGCGATGCAGCTTGGCGCCACCCTCGCCCGAAGAGCTGACGTAGACCGTCCACATGCGCGGCTCATAGGCCATCGTCACTACCGCCGCCTTGCCGTAGCGCGAGTGGCCCTCGATGGCGATATGTTTGGCGTCGACAGCCTTGTCCGTCTCGAAGTAATCGATGGCCCGGCTGGCGCCCCAAGCCCAGGCGCGAAGCGCACCCCAATCGTCGAGCTTACGCGGCTGCCCCTTGTTGCACAGTCCGATGATGCCGAGCGTCAGCCCGGCTCCATTGTCGGCTTGAATGCTGCCGGGGTTCAAAGCGGCGTAGCCCCAGCCGCGGTCGAGCGCCTGCTGTTGCCATGAGGGCCCCGACGGTCCCCGGCCAGCTCCCGGAAGACCGCGGCCCGCTGCTGCCGCGCCAGCCGGCGGAGCTGCCGGCGCTCCAGCGCGGGGAGGGGGAGCAGGTGTGAACGCATTCGGACCATACGGCGGTGCGGCCGGGGGCTCCGCTCCACGGCCTCCCGGACCTCCAAACCCGCCGCCGAATTGCATGATTACCGGCACGGGTCCTTTGGCATTCGCCGGCGTGGTCAAGGTGAGCGCGATCTTTACTTCAATATCGGGGTCCATGGAATTGTCCACTACGCCCACGAGTTGCTTGGTGACGATGTCGAAGTCGCCGTTCTTTCCGGTGGTGGTGCTGGCGACTTCCCATTTGACCTTAGGCGTGACCGCGGGAACGCGGCCGTAAACTTCGCGGTCGAAATCTTCCACGATTTCAGGCCGGCGCTTGCTCCACCATTCGGCGGCCGTGGTGACTTTCGCGCCGCTTTTCAGGGTCAATGCGTCCGGAAGATCGGGGAAGGGGTTGGCTTTGGATTCATCGTAGTTGGCGAAGTTGGGGTCGGTCTTGTCTCTTCCGGCCTTACCTTTGCGCAACTCGGTGATGTGGAGAAGATCCATGGTTCGTTTGTGATCTTCATCCTTGGTCATCTTTACCGGGGCTTGTCCGCCCGCCGCCTGAGCGGCTTGAAAGAGCAGCCTGCCGGCCGGTATGGCAATCAGGCAGGCGAACGCCAGGCCCTCGGGCCATCGAGTCGTTCGAGTTCTCGACATGGATTCCTCCAGCGGTTTCGTAGCAACAGTGCCGTGAAACCGAATTGTTTTATGGATGAACTATATATGTGTTACGTGCGGAAGTCAACCGGCGGGGTTGGGTTGTGAAGGAGCTGGGTTCACTGGGGTGCGCGGTATAGAAGCGGTCACGAGCGAACGTCCGATACCGAGCCGCGACCGCAAGGGACCGGATAACTACGGGTTAGCGGGTTATGGCGTCGATCCACATATCCCCGATTCCACGTGACGCGCGTGGTAGCAGGTCAAGTCGCGCACCCCGCTTCACTGGTGCGGCGGCGTTGAAAATCGGATGAGCGGCGGCGGGGGTTGTTCCGCGGCCAACTTTTTCACCTTCTCGAATTCGGCTTGCGCCTCCTGCTGGCGGCCCAACGAACTCCACAGCTTGCCCAAACGGTAATGAGCATCCGGCTTGGAAGGGTCCATCCGGATGGCCTCGCGTAACTGGCGGGCTGCTTCGTCGGAATCGTTCTTCGCGGCCAGAACGATACCCAGGTCGAGGTGTGCCAGCCGCAAGTTCGCATCCAACTCGAGCGCGCGTCTAAGGTGCGTCTCGGCCGGCTTATTCCGGTCCGCACGCATTTCCGCGTCTCCCAGGTAAGTTAGGGCTTGGGTATGCTGCGGCTGCGTCGCCAACTCCACTTCGAACTCATGGCAAGCCTCTTCGTAGCGCCGAAGCTTCCAGTAGAGATAACCCAGCCCGAAGTGAGCATTAGTCGGCACGGGCGATGATTTTACCGCAGCTTCGAACTCCGCAGCCGCGGCCTCGGTCTGGTTGGACCCATCCAGCGCCTCGCCTAAAAGGATGTGCACCGGCGCGGAATCGGGGTCTTTGGAAAGCAGAAATTGGAATTCCTGCAAGGCTTGGGGATATTGCTCCGACCATAAGTAGCTCTGCGCCAGGGTGTAACGGAGTTCCGTGTTATCGGGCT
>CAZARO010000319.1:0-6299 GCA_964487165.1 uncultured Solibacteraceae bacterium
GGGCGCGGGCGCGTCGGTCCCTTGAGCGTACAAGGGCCAGGGTGTCAGGATGAGGAAAGCAAGAAGAAATCGCAAGAACTACCATGGTTAGGTACCTCTGAGGCGCATGTCAACGATTCGCGGCGTGTATACCGAAAATTCACGCGTTCGTAACATGGATGTGATCTCCGCCTTCCGGGTTGGATGTGAGGATGGAGATACCCCACAACCATGAGCGCCTTTCCCACGAAGTGGATCGCCGGGTTTGTCTGCTGCTGCGCCCTCACAGGCCTATCCCCCTGGCAGGCGCCGGCCTGGCAGTCCGCGAAAACCGCGGCCGGCAGACGGCTTTACGTGGAACCCTTCACCACCAAAGCGGCGCCGGAAAAACTGCGCGAGTTGGTGATCGCCGAGCTTGGTAAATTAAGCTCCGTCGCGCTGGTATCGAGCGAAGCGGGCGCCGATGCCATACTCGGCGGCGGCGGCGAGATCTGGATCAAAGGTTACCGCAGCTTGAATCCGCGGTCGGGGCGCCTGCCGTCCGATGGCACTCCCGTGTATGGCGGATATCTCTCCGTGGAGTTGCGAAATTCCAAAGGCGAGACGTTCTGGTCGTACCTGGCGACCCCGGAAACCGATGGCGCGGACGCATCCAAAGACCTCGCCAAAAGGATCGCGAAGCATGTAGGGGCAGCGTTGCAGCAGAACGACACGCCACCCCGTGCGCCCTCTTCGCCGCAGCCCGCGACCGTATTGAAAGGCGCCGGCGCCACCTTCCCTTACCCCGTATATTCCAAGTGGCTGACTAATTACCGGCGCGAAAATCCCAACGTGGATATCGCGTACGACCCCGTCGGATCGGAGGCCGGAATTCGAAAGCTGCTGGCCGGAAATGCCGATTTCGGGGCGTCCGATAATCCGCAGGCGATCCATGAACTCTCTCCCAGCGATGAGGGCCGGTATCTGCTTTTCCCGTCGGTGGTGGGCGCCGTGGTTCCAATCGTCAATCTGCCCGGCCTGTCGGCCGATATCGCGTTCACGCCGGAGGCACTGGCGGGTATCTATCTGGGTAAGATCACGAAATGGGACGACCCCATTTTGCGGCAGGCCAATAAGGGCATTCATCTACCGGACCTGGACATCACGGTGGTGCACCGCGCCGATGGCAGCGGCACCAGCTACGCCTGGACCGACTTTCTTTCCAAGACCGTGCCGGACTGGAAGGCGCAGGCCGGTTCGAGCCTGGATCCCAAGTGGCCTGTCGGGCGCGCGGCCAACGGCAACGAAGGTGTGGCCAGCATGGTGAAGGAGATGGGCGGATCGATCGGCTACGTCGAGTACATCTACGCGCTGAAGCATCACCTGAACTACGGCAAAGTGCGCAATCGGGCGGGCGAGTTCGTGGCGGCGAGCCTCGAAAGCATCGCCGCCGCCGTCAGTCACGCTGCTCCCGTAGACGACGACTTCAAAATCTCCATCGTGAACGCGCCGGGAGCGGGCGCGTACCCGATTGCATCCTTTACCTGGCTGGTGATTCCCGCCCGCATTGCCGACGAGACCAAGCGCAACGCCATCTCGGCCTTTCTCAAGTGGATGCTGGGGCCTGGCCAAACGCAGTCGGCCGCACTGGGATATCTGGCCCTGCCCAAGGATCTGGTCAGCCGGGAAGACACGGCCATCGGCGGGATTCACTGATAAGCGACGCCGGCTTTGCCCGCGATGTCCCTGCGGGACATGGAAGTCAGGAGTCAGGATGTTTAATGGTTGAGAATTTTTTCATTGACCATCCCTATTGGCCGAGCATAAGATGGATGCTTGTGCCTATTGAAGTTCTTTGATGGTGGGGAATTGAGATCGCGTGGTCTTATAGCCTTCACGCCTTAGTTGATGTTTTCTAACTTTAAGGAAGGAGCATTTTATGAGATCGGACTGGCTGGACCCTGATTCGTACAAGAAGGATTTCGCCGCAACGAAGATCAAATCGGATGGAGGCTTGGGCAAACTGATCGAGGAATTCTTCCATTATGACGCGGATGAAATCGACAAGAAGCTTTTGGTATTGCCCAAGATTCAGAAGTCGGCGGAGGCTTTCAAGAAGTCCAAGGAGGCTGTGGCTGCCGGCGCCGGCGCTTTGAAACTGGCGGGGGAAGTGCTCGCGCTGGTGCCGAAAGTTCGCAGGGAACTTGAACAGGACAAGAAGGAATTCCAGGCTAAGGGTGCGCAACGCGTCGATGTGCAATTCATAGTTGTGGATTGGAACGGTAAGCCGTTTTATTCGAACGATGCCTCCGCGATTTTCGAGGCGCCAGGAGTTCCGAAGGTGGCGAAGGTGGGCAAGCTGAGCAATAACGGTTTGAGCTTGGACAACGTGGAGTTGCGCCCATCGGGGACGGTCAGTTTGATGGTGAAAACGGCGGCGGGGCTGATTGAAGGGGTCACCGACTATAGTTTTAAGGCGGGCAAAGACCTCATCAAGTTCAGGGCCGTGCAACACAGTCAGAAATTCCAGACGCGTGCCAAATCGATTAAAGAAGCGACAAACAAGACGGGGCTTAAGGGGAACGTTGGCGTGGATTACAAGGTGGTCTCGGTCGGGGGCGAAGTGAGTTCGGAAGACGAATACAAGAACGGCTTCGAGGACGAAGTCGAGTGGCAACTCGAGGCGGGCATACCGACGTTCAAGGATTTCAAGCAGATTTGACTGCTGGATATCTCGAACCAGCTTGGCAATCAACTCGAAACGCTCAACGCTCTCACGGGAATTGCCTATGCCGAACAGTCGCAAGGCGACTTCTCCGCTATTCCGCACGGATCTCAAGATAAGGCGATGCGCGGGCGGCACTCGTGCGCACGCGTCGCCCTGGATTCCCCAAAATCTAACCGAATTGACACGCGATATTCATGCCGCCGGGAACTCGCCGGGAGTACACTGAGGACTTTTCGGAGGGCTGCCGATGAGTGCTGCGCCGGTGATGGTGTCGGTTGGCGACTACGGAGTTTTGAACCGGGAGTTGCCGCAACCGCTCTCCCACGTCTGGCTTGACCGCGACCTGGGATGGCTGGACTTCAACGATCGCGTTCTGGCGGAAGCCCTGGACAATCGCACCCCACTGCTGGAACGTGCCAAGTTCCTGGCCATCTTCACATCTAATCTCGACGAATTCTACATGAAGCGCGTGGCCACGCTGCGCGCCCTGTCCAACCCGGAGCGTCTGAAGCTACTCGCTCAGGTGCGCCAGCGGCTGGTGGAGAGCCTTCGCCGCCAGGCCGAATGCTTCCGTGAACACATCGTGCCGGAACTGTCGCGCCACGGCATCCACTTGCGGAAGTGGGATGACCTGACGCCGGTGCAACGGGACGAGGCGGGCCGCTATTTCGACGCCGAGATCTCGCCCGCGCTTACGCCCCTGGTTTTCGATCCGGTGCATGCCTTTCCGTTTCTCGCCAATCTTTCCACCTCGCTGGCGTTCGTTCTGTACGATCCGCAGGAGGACGAAACGTCGTACGCCCGCGTGAAGGTGCCGGCCGCGCTCAAGCAGTGGGTTCCGGTGGGAGACGGGGTGCCGGCCGGGGAACAGGTCCTGGTCCCGCTGTACGAAGTGATTCGCGGCAATATCCAGAAGTTATACGATGGCATGAAGCTCACCGGGACCACGCTATTTCGCCTCACCCGCGACGCCGAGGTGGAAATGGATGACGACTCCGATGAAGCCTTGCCGGACGTGGTTCGCGAGCAGATCCGGCTGCGCCGCTACGAACCCGTAATCCGGCTGGAATTCGCTCCCGGCGCCGATCCGTCCATTCGCGAGATGCTGCGGCAGAGATTCGAGCTCTCCGCCGAAGACGTCTACGACCTACCGGACGAATTGGACTACACCACCCTATTCCAGATCGCCGGGCTCCCGGCCGCGGCATTGAAAGATCCGCCCTGGAATCCACTGCCGGTGGCAGCCATCCACGGCAGCCACGACGTGTTTGCCGCCATACGGGCCGGCGATGTGCTGGTGCACCATCCTTATGAGAGCTTCGAGGACAGCGTGGAGCATTTTATCGCCGCCGCAGCCGCCGATCCCGCGACCGTGGTGGTGAAGATGACCGCGTACCGCATCGGCGACGACACGCCTTTCGTCAAATCGCTAGTCAAGGCGGCCGAGAGCGGCAAGCAGGTAGCCTGCGTGATCGAGATCAAGGCGCGCTTCGACGAAGAGCGCAACCTGCACTGGGCGGCGGAGCTCGAACGCGCGGGCGCGCACGTCACCTTTGGCGTCCAGGGTCTAAAGACCCACGCCAAGCTCGCGCTGGTGGTGCGTAAGGAAGCGTCTGGAATGCGCAGCTACGTGCATATTGGGACGGGGAATTACCATGTACGCACGGCGCGTCTCTATGCGGACGTGGGACTGTTTACGTGCAACCCGCTCATCGCGCGCGACGTGGTCAGCCTGTTTCACTACCTGACTGGCCACTCGCGGGCGCCTCATTGTCCCACGCTGCTGGTAGCGCCTTCGACCATGCGTCCCCGGCTGCTGGAGCTGATTCAGCGCGAGATCGCCAACCAGCGCGCCGGCCTTCCCGCGCACATCGTCGCCAAGATGAACCAGCTGGAGGATCCGGAATTGATCGAAGCCCTGTGCCAGGCCTCGTCCGCGGGCGTGCCGGTGGATCTGATCGTGCGCGGGTTCTGCTGTCTGCGGCCGGGCGTGGAAGGTGTTACGGGGACCATCCGCATCCGCTCTATCGTCGGACGTTTCTTGGAGCATTCCCGCATTTTCCATTTCGCGGCCGGTGTCGAACGTCCGGTGGAAGGCGAGTTCTTCATCGGGTCGGCCGACTGGATGTACCGCAATCTTTCGAAACGGGTGGAAGTAGTGACGCCGATTCTCGCCGTGGAAGCCAAAGAGAAGCTATGGAAGATTCTGGATATCTGCCTGCGGGACCACCGGCACGCCTGGGTTTTAGGCCAAGACGGGCAATATACGCAACTCTCGCCGGATGGGCCGGCCGACGCGCCCGAATCGCTGGGCACGCACGAAGCGCTCATGGAGTTGGCGCGGCGCAAATCTGAGTGACGGATCGCGCCGCGCCGGCATGGTTAGTTCTTTTTGGCAGTCGCGGTGGCGGCGTGCTCGATCGGGCCGCCATGACTCTCAGTGTGGTGTTTGGTCGCTTCGCCGGCGTGGTGTGCCGCATGCAGCCCGTGTCCGTGCGCAATGTGCGCGTGGTGGGCAGCTTTCTCGTGGTTGCCCTGTTCGTGGTGTTCAGCGGCTTCGCGGTGATGGGCCGCGGCATGCTCGTGGTGTTCCGCGGCTTTTTTGTGATGTTCCGCAGCGTCGTGGTTTTCCATGGCCATGTCCTCTTTCTTGGAGAATGTTTCGGGCGCCGGCGACAATGCCGGCTCCGCGGTTATTCTATCGAATTCTAGAGGGGCTATGGTGACAGCTTGATGAAATCCGCCAGGGCAGGCGGGCAGCCTGCGAACCGAGTTGTATCAGGGCGTACCACAGATCGCTGGCATGTTAGCCCCAATACTGTTCACCTTGTCGATAACTGAGCGGTGGGGCAGAACTTCAGTCCTCCCCAGAGGGGACCTCGGGCTTCAGCCGGCTCTGCGGCCGGCGGACTGAAGTCCGCTGCAGGCAAAAGCCTTTAATGCGCCTCAAGGTTGACATCGACTATATGTTGGGCGAGGGTGGCAAGTGGACAGGCTCAAGCCTGGCTTCAGCCCGCGAAACGGCCGCCTCAAGGGCGGCACTTGCGCGGTTCTATGGCGCATAGCTTGAGGAAGGGCATCACGCCGCCGAGGCTACCTCGCCAGCTTGTTCATGATGTTGCGGAAACGAGTGCGGCTGATCTGGTGATCGGCCAGCAGCCGGCCGTTGTAGATGAGCGAAAAAATCGCGTAGGGGGTAGGCGCGTTCTGCGCATCGCGCCACCCTCCGAGATCGACCACCGTGGGCGCGAGATGGTATTCCTCCGCGGCCGTCTGCGCGATGTCGGACGCGAATTTGGCGATGTGCGGACACTGGCTGGAGCGGATGATGGTGAGGCCTCGGCCGTACCGCGCGACCTTCTGGTCCCAGTTCTTCCGGAACGCCGGGTTGGCGGCGGCTGCATTGCGGAATTTGCGAACGAGCAATTGGTAGTCCGGCGGCGCGGTATCGACACGTTCGAATCCGTTGGCCAGGAACAATCGCCGGTCGGCAAGCCATGGACCGTCGCGCACCATCGCAGCCGCGCCGTGCATGCCCGCCTTTTTCGCATCGTCCAGGCAAGCTTGGATCATCACGTTGCCCCAGCCCTTTCGCTGATGCTGTCTGGAATAG
>CAZARO010000320.1:0-6296 GCA_964487165.1 uncultured Solibacteraceae bacterium
G
The DNA here is from genome assembly GCA_964487165.1 of uncultured Solibacteraceae bacterium. Lineage (GTDB taxonomy): Bacteria > Acidobacteriota > Terriglobia > Bryobacterales > Bryobacteraceae > PALSA-129. Next base: position 2 of record CAZARO010000320.1, read on the forward strand.
GATCCACGATTCTCTGGCCAACGGAAAACCCTATAACCAGATGGCCACGGAACGGAAGGCCCAGCAAGTAAAGCTGGTTGATCTCAATCGCGACGGCAGATTCGAAACCATCGAACTGCTTGACCGCGATCTGCACATCGCGCCCGTGCGCCTCGCGGCAATGGTTCTCGATCCGGATGCATACGTGATTAGCAGCGCCATGCTCAAGACCCACAACACGGTGGTGGCTACCCTGTCTGTCAAGAACATGGTCTTGGGCTCACCGCTCCACAGTGTCCGCGGCGAAGCTGAGTGGAACGACAAGAGGAAGTATCACGTCGGTCTTCGCCAGACTCACTACAACATGATGGTCACGGCGCAGCGTTTGAACTGGGGCGCGTCGGTGATTGACGGCTATGAGGGCATGGAAGGCAACGGCCCCAACTCCGGGACTCCGGTGCCATCGCGCATCGCGCTGGCTTCTGTGGATTTCGTGTCTGCCGACCGCATCGCCGCCGAGACCATGGGGATCGACCCCGAATGGCTGGGATACGTGAAGTACTGCGGCGACCTTGGCCTGGGCCAGTTCGACGGGTCGAAGATCGACGTCATCGGCGCGAAAGTTGCCGACGTCAAGAAGGCCTACCGCATGCACCCCGACATCGATCGCGAGCTGCAATGGAGGGGGCCGCTCACCGAACTCCCGTTCAATCTGGGCTGGGTGCGGGGCATAGACTACTCGAAGAATGGGTAGAAGAGGCAGCTTTTCGTCCCTCGACGCAGGGAGTTGCAAAATTCGAAGAACCGCTTGCTAGCGCGCGCGACTCGGAAGGGCGCCTCTGTGTTTGCCAGAGCCTACCGAGCCGCGACCGCGAGGGAGCGGTAGATCAGCCGAATATTGCAACTCCCTCTTCAGTCCGCCGGCCGCAGAGCGAAACTCGCCGTCACAGGTTCTCCAATCCGTTGAAACCAGTTAACAGCCGATTGCCGTCGGCGCCCCCGCGTAGCGCACGCCGGGGAGCAAATGCTCGTCCTTCATCACCACACTATGCGGCGCCACGTACGATCCGGCGCCGATATCCGCCCCGTACAGCGGCACTGACGCCGTACCCACGGTAGCGCCGCGCCGCACGTGTACGTAATCCATCTTCAACACGCGATCTTCGAAGGTGTGCGCCTGGAACTGGGCGCTCACGGTGGCGCGGTCTTCGATAATCAGCATGTCGGGGTCTACCACCTGCGCGAAGCCCGGCCCCAGCACCACGCGTTTGCCCAATTTCATCCCCATCGCGCGCAAATACCAGGACAGCAGCAGGGTGCCTTCCAGGTGCATCGTGGTGGGACGCGCCCAGCTCTCCCACGCTACATAAAGGATGTCCCACCGTCCGCACCAGCAGGCCCAAAACGGGTGCTGCCCCGGCCGGATTCTGCCCAGCAGCCCCCACTTCACCGCTAACGCCAGCCCGCACAACGCCGCTTCCATCGCCAGCGCAGCCCCGCACGCCGCCGCCGGACCCGCTGTCGACGCCACCCGCACCCACCACAAGCCCGCCAGCACCGGCGGTATCGGCAGCACGAAGCGCAGCAGTTCCCAGAACAACCGCGTGCAGTATCGCAACGCCGTCGGCCTCACCGTGAGCTTGGGATCGCAGGCCACCACTTCCCGCCGCGGCAATTCGAACGGCGGGTGCCCGAACCACTCGCCGCCGCCCTCCATCGCCTCGTCCGCCACCGTGCAGACGCCCAGCAGCACATTATCCGGCAGACTGCGCCCCGCCGGAATCACCACGTGATTCCCCAGAAAGACGCCGCCTCCGAGCCGCGTCCGCGCCAGCGTGACCGTGCCGCGATCGATGCGCGGCCCGCCGATGTAAATCCCGTCCGCCAGGAATGTGCCCGCGTCCATCGCCACCATCTCCGGCACCGTGTCAAGGATGGTGCTGATCTCGCATCCGCGCCCCACCTTCATGCCCGCCCAGCGCAGCCACACCGGCCAGAACAGCGTTCCCGCCAGCCATCCGCCCGCCGCTTCCAGCATCTCCGTCTTCATGCGTACGCGGATGTACTCGAGACTCCAGCGCCCCACCACGCCTTCCGGCACGCGCCCCATAGCGCGCACCATCCACGCCTCAATCGCCAGCGTGAGGGGCAGGCTCGCGGTGAACAATCCCAGCCCCGCCAGTAGCACCGCCGCCGGAATCGCCGGATCGCTCAACCATCCCGCGATCCGCTCCGCGTTCACTCCCAGGATCGCCGCCGCCAGAGCCGCCAGCACGCCCGTCACCATCCCAGGCAACGAGCCGCACGCGCTGCGCGCCATCAGCAGCAGCGCATCGAGCAGTGCCGGAGAGAGCCCCGGAGAGAGTCCCGGCGAAGTTTCCGGCACCGCCGGCGCGTCCCCTGCCGCCTTCGCCGGAATCCCGTCCCAGCGTTCGCCCGCGGGAATCCGCCCGCCCGGTGGCAGCCAGGAGAGCGCCGTCAATTGCGCGCCATCCTCCATCCGGGCGCCGCCGTCCACGCCCGCGCGCGTCTCCAGCGTGCAGCCGTTTCCCAGGTGGACGGGCCGCACCAGAATGTCGCCGTCCTCGAGTTCCACCAGCCCCAGATGCGCTTCCTGCGAGATGGTCACATCGTCGCCGATCTCCAGCAGGTCCCATCCGCCACGCACCAGATCCACGCCGCGATGAATATGCACGCGCCGCCCGATCCGCGCCCCCAATGCACGCAGCGCCGCCGTCTGCAAACCCGTGCCCTCTATCAGCCACCACGGAATGGCGCGTACCGCCTGTTGCACCATCCAATTCCGCAAGTAGAAGCTGCCCCAAACCGGCGCGCGCAAGGGCCGGTAACGCCCGATGAGACAGCGCTTCACCGCGACCGCTCCGAACACGGCAACTGGCGTCCAGACCGCCATTCCCGCATAGAACAGCATCGGGCTCAACAACAGCAGCGGCACCAGTCCCAACCCGCGGAGCAGTGCCGGCGCTCCGTCGAACAGGCCCCAATAGGCCACCAGCGCCGCCGCCGAGAACGCCGCCAGTAGCCAGACCGCCTGGATCGCCGTGGCCAGCGTGGCCGACGGGCGGGCGCGGATCTCTTTCTCCGCCGGTGCCGCAAATTCCACCGGCTGCAGCCGTTCCGCCAAGGCCGCCACCGTGCGCGCTTCGTACACGTCGCGAACGGTCACCGGCGTCGCCGGGTCTTCTTCCCGCAGCCGCGTCACCACCTGCGCCGCGCGCAGCGAATTGCCTCCCAAATGGGTGAAGAAATCCGCGTCGACGGCCACCGGCGAATCGAGTCCCAGAACTTGCCGGAAGACCTCCGCCAGCCGCATTTCGCGCGCATTGCGCGGCGGCGTCCCCAATATTCCGCGCCCTTGCTCCGGCAAGCGCGGAAGCGCCGCGCGATCCAGCTTCCCTCCCGCCGTGAGCGGCAGTTCGCGCAGCGTCGCGAACCGGCTGGGCACCATATAATCCGGCAGCGCCTCCCGCAGGCTCGCCGCCAACTCTTCGAACCGTCCCGCGCGCCAGCCGTTTTCCGGCACCACGAACGCCGCCAGCGTGCCATCCTGCACCGCGCATGCCGCCGACCGCACGCCCTGCGTCTTCGCGAGCCGCATCTCGATCTCTTCCAGTTCGATGCGGTAGCCGCGAATCTTCACCTGCGTGTCGACGCGCCCGTGATAGAACAGCGTGCCATCCGCTGCGCGGTGTACCAAATCGCCCGTGCGGTAGATGCGTCCGAATCTCGCGTGCTGCACGAACTTCGCGGCCGTCTCCTCCGGCCGATTGAGATATCCGCGCGCCAGCCCCGGTCCGCCGACGCACAGCTCGCCCCACTCGCCATCGGCCACTTCACGCAGCGCGTCATTGAGCACCCACGCGTGCATTCCCGCCACCGGCCGTCCGATGGAGACCGGCTCGCCGGGGCGGATCTCGGCCCGCGTGGCCACCACGGAACACTCCGTCGGCCCGTAACCGTTGACCATCCGCCGGCCCTTTGACCAACGATCCGCCAGATCCTGCGGGATCGCCTCGCCGCCCGTATACACCACCGACAACTCCGGCAATTCCAGGTCCGGCCGCTGGCATCCCGTGGAACGCAACAGCGTAGGGGTCGGGCAGAGCACCGTGATCCGCTCGCGCCGCAGCCACTTCGCCAGGTCCGGCCCCAGCCTCGCCGTATCGTCGTCCATCACCACCAGCGTGGCCCCCGCCGAGAAGGCCAGCCAGATCTCTTCCACCGACGAATCGTAGACCGCCGAGGAGTTCTGCGAGACCCGATCCGCGGGCGTCAGCCGAAGCTCCGTCAAATCGGAAGCCACCAGGTTGACGATGCCGCGGTGCTCGATCATGACGCCTTTGGGCCGGCCCGTGGTGCCCGAAGTGTAAATGATGTACGCGAGGGTGTGAGGATTGGGGCAGGGAAGCGCACGCGGCGCGACGTCTGGCAGTTCACCGGCCAACAGGATTCGGCCGGCAAATTTCGCGCTGCGGGCGCGCGCCGCTCCCGCGCGATCGGTGACCAGCGCTGCCGCCTGGGAGTCTTGCAGAATTTCGCCAATGCGCCCGTCCGGGAACGACGGGTCAATGGAGGTGTAGGCGCCGCCGGCTCGTAGAACGCCCAATTGCGCGCTGTAGATCCGCTCGGAATCGCGCGGCAGCAGAATCGCCACGATGGAGTCGCGCGTGATTCCGATGCCCAGCGCCGCTGACACCGCGTCCGCCTGCCGCGCCAATTCTGCATAAGTCGTGAGCAGGCGTTCCGGCCGTCCGCGCCCCGGAGGCACGTCGACCGCAATTCGATCCGGCCATTGGCGGACGGAATTCTCGAAGAAGTGGTGCAAAAGGACGGGAGAGGCGTCCGGAAGCTCTTCTGGAATGACGGTGGAAAGGGTCCCCTGAATCATGGTTGGATACTTACTATTGAGACAAACCCTGTTCAGGGCCTCAAGTTCCGCTTACATCTATGGTTCCGGCAGGGCGCGCCGCGAGTTCCATCTTTCCTGTAGTCCGGCTCCGAGGCAGGATGTCTCACTGTTCTGGAGTTTGGGCACGTTGGACACGCTTCGGCGGAAGGCGACCCCCGGGCCGTCATCAGCGGCAGTAACGAGCTTTCGACAAAGCTATTGAGTCTCGCAGAATATGGTGACAAAACCGCTCCCTTGCGGTCACGGCTCGGAAAGACGCATGCGCCTGCGCACCGAGCCGTGACCGTCAGGGAGCGGTGCTTTGCTAATGCAATATCTGTCACTGTATTTGTGCGGGACTCAATAGCCTGCCAAGGCGAGCGCGGATAGCATCACGCGCCGCCGGCGATCTCTCGCACCTCGCGCCAGACCGCCTCATCGACCGGCACCCCGAGCGCCAGATTTTCCGCGCGCAGCTCGAACGCGCGCTGCCCGGGATAGTGCGAATCCACCGACGCGACAATGCTGCCGGCCATCTTCGCCGCGGCGTCCGCCGGCCCGAGCGCCGCCGGGTCGAACGCCAGGAAGATCTGCGAGATGCCCACCTCGCGCTCCGGCTCCACGGGAATCTGGTGTGTCGCCAGGCCGCCGGAGAGGATCGCCGCGATCATGTCCAACATCATCGCCAACCCTGCGCCCTTCCAATATCCCACCGGCAAAACGCGTTGCGACTCCTCGATGGCCGCAGGGTCGCGCGTCAGCCGCCCCGCGGTGTCGAACCCGCCGTCCACCGGCAACTGCTCGCCGCGCTCGCGGTACGCCGCCAGCGCGCCGTAGGAGAATTGCGACATCGCCATGTCGAACACGATATGAGCGGGTGGCCGCGGCACCGCAAAGACAATCGGATTATTGCCCAGGCGGATCTGGCTCGATCCCCAGGGCGGCATATTGGGGAGCGTATTGGTCCAGCACACGCCGATGAATCCCGCCTCGGCAGCCTGCCACCCGTAGGTGCCGGCGCGCATCCAGTGGTTGGTATTGGCCAGTGCCACCGCCCCCACTCCGTGGAGCCCGGCGAGTTCGATGGCGCGGCCCATGGAATGGTGCGCGTTCAGATTGCCGACGCCGCGCCGGCCGTCCCACCGCTCCAGCGCGCCATGGCTCGCGGTCAGCACCGGCGAGGCGTGAATATCGATGCGGCCCGCGCGGATCATGCGGACGAAGCGCGGAAACCGGTTCATCCCGTGGGTGTACACGCCATCGCGCGTGGTTTCCGCGAAGAGGCGCGCGCACAGCTGCGCCCGCTCCTCCGCGAAACCGAGCCGCCGAAGCGCGCCGGCCACCGTCTGTTCAAGCTCGCCGTAAGGGACCCTCAACACTTCATCTTATGCTAGCCGGAATCTCCAC
>CAZARO010000321.1:0-6293 GCA_964487165.1 uncultured Solibacteraceae bacterium
CGTCGGCCACCGGCCGATCCTCCAGTCCGATAGTCCAGCGGTGAGCCTGCTGGTAGCCGATCTCGACCGCACCGGGATCGCGCAGTGTTTCGTCGATGAGCGCGTCGGCGATATCCGCCGCGGTGCGCGCCGCTTCGAAATCGACGGCCTTCACCAGCGCCTCCGGCCGCTCCCGCTTGTACGCCTTAGTGAAGCCGGTGACGGCGCCGCCCAGAGGGGCTGTCGCGCCATTCTCGCCGTAGCCGTGCTGCCCGCCGAGACGCGTCGCCGAGATCAGGAATGTCCCCGCGGGCGCAACCTGGTCATAGAGCGTGCGCATGGTCCGGTACAACCGCTTGAGCCGGACATCCACGGCCTCGTGCCAGCCGGCCAGCGTCATGTTCTTGAGGTCGCCCTCGTCATCCAGCGCGGGCAGCCAATAGACTCCGTCGACCCGCGTGGTGTCCAGCAGTTCGGCTGTCTGCACCGCTTCGACGCCCAGCGCGCGCAGCTTGCCGGTGAGCGCTTCGGCCACACCGCCCCGGTCGGGCATGACGAAGACGCGGCGGCCGGCTTCCAGCGTCACACCGGTTGGTTTGCATACGCCGAGCGGCGGGCGGAGTGCCGGAATGGGCACACGGCGCGGGATCGCGCCGGCCGCCTCGAAGGTCGCAAGATGCCGCTGCGACTCTTCACGCCGCTCGGCTGCCGGAGGTGCGGCGGCCACAGCCAGCCGCTCTTCGGCAAATCGAATCACATGGGCCAAGGTGGGAAAGTCGCGCAGTCTCATAGTCAGATCGCGCGGGATATTGTAGGTCTCGCGGATGGACGCGAACATTTCGGCCTGCTTCACGGTGTCGATGCCGAGGTCCGCTTCCAGGTCGAGATCGAGGTCCAGCATGTCTTTGGGGTATCCGGTTTTCGCGGCGACCAGATCGAGCACCATATTGCGGACGGTGCCGGTGGTGGCGGCTGGAGCGGCGGTCTTCAGGTCGGGACGCCGGTCGTACACGAACTGAATCACGCGCGCTAAGGTGGGAAAATCGCGCAGCTTCAGATTCGGATCGCGCGGGATGTTGTAAGTCTCCCGGATGGACGCGAACATTTCGGCCTGCTTCACGGTGTCAACCCCGAGGTCGGCCTCCAGGTCGAGATCCAGATCGAGCATGTCTCTCGGGTAGCCAGTCTTCTCGACTACGAGAGCGAGTAGCTTATCGCGGACGGCGTCTGCGACTATGGCCGCGCGGTCAGGCGAGCGCGGCTCGCCGGTCGCGGGCTGAAGCCCGCGCCACCGAGCTTCATCGGGTTTAGTGGTGCGCAGCGCTACGGGCACTTCTGAGCCGCGCCTGGCGGCCTTCAGGTCGGGACGCCGGTCGTACACGAACTGAATCACGCGCGCTAAGGTGGGAAAATCGCGCAGCTTCAGATTCGGATCGCGCGGGATGTTGTAAGTCTCCCGGATAGACGCGAACATCTCGGCTTGCTTCACGGTGTCAACGCCGAGGTCGGCTTCCAGGTCGAGATCCAAATCGAGCATGTCTTTGGGATAGCCGGTCTTCTCCACTACGAGAGCGAGCACCTTTTCGCGGACGGCGTCTGCGACTACGGAGGCGCGGTCAGGCGAGCGCAGCTCGCCGGTCGGGCTAAATCCCGGGTTCCCCTCTGGGGAAGACCGAAGTCCGCCCCACTGCGTCGCGGCCTTCAGGTCGGGACGCCGGTCGTACACGAACTGAATCACGCGCGCTAACGTGGGAAAATCGCGCAGCTTCAGATTCGGATCGCGCGGGATGTTGTACGTCTCGCGGATGGACGCGAACATTTCGGCCTGCTTCACGGTGTCGACGCCGAGATCCGCTTCCATGTCGAGATCCAGGTCGAGCATGTCTCTGGGATAGCCGGTCTTCTCCACTACGAGAGCGAGCACCTTTTCGCGAACGGCATCGCTGGTATCGGCCACGGGCGCCGGAGCAGGCGCCGCCTGTACCACAGCCTGTTCCACCGGCTCCACTTTGGCCGGCGCGCCGCCATTGCGCACACGAAGAGTGCGCTGCACGATCTCCAGATCCGCCGGATGCCCCGCAATCCGGTCGAGCCAGTTTTGCCATACCGCCGGGTCGGCGATCCGATAGCTGTATCCCAACGCGTTGGGGCTTGGCCGCACGCCCGCGGCCGCCACTCGCCGCATCAGGGTCATGGCGATTTGCGAACCGAACCCGGCGCCCAGCCGCAGCGCGTATTCCACGGGGTAAGCGCCGCCCCTCGACAGGTTCAACGGCCCCAATTCGGGGTCGACTTCCTTGAAATTGGCCACCGGAGGCACGCACCCCGTCTCCAGTGCCTTCACCGCGACTACATCTTCGATCCCGGTGCCCATCGCATGGCCGGTGAATCCCTTCGTATTGGCGATCACGATTCGGTCGGCGGCATCGCCGAAGACCGCGCGCAAGGCGTGGATCTCCGCGGACGCACTGCCGCCGCGCGCCGGCGTGTACGTCTCGTGCGAAACGAACACCGTGCTGGCCCCAAACTGCTCCCGCCGAATCCCGCTGCTTGTCTCGGCCTGGCGGACCAGTTGTTCCATCACCTGGTAAATGTGCTGGTCATCCAGGCGCGTACCGTGGAACGCGCTGTTTGCGGTCACCGCGCTCAGTACTTCGCAAATGGGCCGAAGGCCGCGCTCATCGGCAGCTTCCGCGCTCTCCACCACCAGTGCAGCCGCGCCCATCCCCATGATCATGCCGTGGCGCCGGCGGTCGAACGGAATGGCCGCCTCCTCGACGACATCGTCCGTCGCCGCCGCGCCGCTGGCCAGGAACCCCGCGCCGAACCACTCGATGAGATGGTCCGACGTGACATCGTCCGCCGAGACGACGATCACCCGGCGGCACCGTCCCTCGCGGATCCAATCCTGCGCCAGGGCGACGGCGGAGGTCGTGCTCGCGCAGGCCGCATTCACCTGCGTGTTGGGGCCGCGGGCGCCGATCAGCTCGGCGAACTGCGAGTGCCCCATGGACAACACCCGGAACAGAAAACGCCGGTCGAACTCGAAGGGTTCCTTCGCCAGCGTCTCCTGCAATTCCGCGATGCGCCGGTCGATCTCCTGCCGCATGCCGGTGCGTTCGCGAAGGTCCTGCAGCATGGCTAACTGGTCGCGGCGGGAGTGATCGGCGTAGTAGCGCGCCATCGCGTCGGCGAATGAGTCAAAGCCGGGAAAGACGGAGGCGAAGATCACGCCGGTGTCGTCGCGCAAGGCGTCGGGCAGCCCCCACCGCTCGGGCAGTTGGGTGCCCGTGGTGGTGCTCTTGTAGCGCATGGTGAGCGGGATACCGGCATCGCGCAGCGCATCGATGCCGGAGGCGATCGCCAGGCTGGTAACGCGGTCGAGCGCCGCCAGCCGTTCCGGCGAGATACCGAACTCCCGGCTCAAGTCGAACGCGCCGCCGCGCGCCGCCAGCTTAATGGTTTCTCCGGGATTGTGGATCTGCTCGAAGGTGGGGCCGCCGTTGTCGCTCTTCACCAGGCGCGTGATGTGCTTGTCCAGCATGGCGCGGCGGAAGCGCATCGGAATGGCGTCGATGAACTGCTCCCCGCGCAGGATTCGGGCCACGTTGCTGTCGTCGAAGATACGCTCGGTCCCGGGCAGTCCCAGAGATGCCCCTGTGATCACTACCGGACGGGCAGACGGGCTCTTTGCCACCGTGACGGGTTGGGCATCCGCCGCCGGATCGGCGCGTCCCGTCCCCAAGCCCGCCGAGTAGAGGCCGCACAACGCCTGGTTGAACGCCGTGGCATCCTCGAATTTCGGATGATTGGTGAACAGTGCGAGCACGTCGCTGCGATCTCCCAGAACGTCTTCCACGAAGCCGTGCAGCGCCTTTTTCGGGCCGACTTCCACAAACACTCGCGCGCCGGCCTGGTACAGCGTGCGCAGTCCCTTGACGAACTGCACGGGCGAGGCGACTTGCCGCGCCAGAATGTCGAGCATGGCCTCGCGAGCGCCCGGGCCCGTTGGGTAAAACTCCCCGTTCACGTTGGCCACAATCGGCAGGTTGCCCGGTTGGAGGCGCAGGCGCTCCAGTACCTGCCGCAGCGGCGCGCTCGCGGGCGCCACGATAGCGGTGTGGAATGCATGGCTCACCGGCAGCGGCACGGCATTGTAACCGGCCTTCAGCAGTGCCTCAACCGCCAGTTCCACAGCCAGGCTGGCGCCGCCGATCACCGCCTGCTTGTCGCTGTTCAGGTTGGCGATCACCACGTAGCCGTCGATGGTCTTCAAGATGCGTTCGATCTCCGCTAGAGGTGCGAATACCGCCGCCATCCGGCCGTTATCCGCCCACGAAACGCGCGTCATTTCCCGGCCTCGCGCGCTGACTGCTTCCAGTGCGTCGGCGAACGGCAGGGCGCCGGCCGCGCCCAGCGCGCCGTATTCGCCCAAGCTATGTCCCATGGTCATATCGGGCCGGATGCCATAGGCGTCCAACAGGCGCGTCATCGCCAGATCGACCGTCAACACTGCCGGTTGGGTGATGGCGGTCTGCCGCAGGTCCTCGTCAGCCTGCGCCACGGCGGCGCCGTCCGCCGCGTCGACGTAGATATAGTCGCTCAGGGGCTTGCCGAGTATCGGCGTCATCACCCCGTCGGCCTCCTCGAAGGTGCGCGCCACAATCGGCTCCGCGGTGCGCAAGCTGCGCAGCATGTTGACGTACTGCGACCCTTGGCCGGTGTACAGGAACGCTACCTTGGGCGCGGGGCCGTGGCCGCGGAAGATGCCTTGCGCGCGTAGGGCCTTCCACGCTGCAGGCTGGTGGGATTCGATCGCCTTCAGGGCTTTGGCGCACTTGTCCGCCAGTTCGGCGGCGTTGCCATAGTCGATGGCGATGCGCTCCGGCGCGCGCAGGTCCGCTTCGCGGGGCGCGTCCGCCTCGGCGTTCATCTGGACGGCGCGCAGACGCTCCGCCAGCTCGGACTCGGAAGCGGCGCCCACCACCAGTGCTCCGCGCAGGGGCGCCTTGGTAACCGCTCCCTCTGGTCGCGGCTCAGTATCGGCACGCTGCGTTTCCGACTGCGATCGCGGGCTGAAGCCCACCCCACCGCTGGCTTCAACCGGACTTGGTGGGGCTGGCTTCAGCCCGCCGGCCGGCGGCGCTTCTCCCACCGCCACCGAATGCTTGCCGTTTCCGGTGAGCCTGTGCGGAATGTATTCCTCCATCACGATGTGGAAATTAGTTCCGCCGAATCCGAAGGCGCTGACCCCGGCGCGCCGGACGCCCTCCGCTGTCTCCGTCCACGGACGCAATTCCCGGTTGACGTACAGCGGCGTGTGCGAAAAATCGATATTGGGATTGGGATGTTCGCAGCGGGCGCTCGGCGGCAGCACCTTGTCGCGCAACGCCAGGGCCGCCTTAAGGATTCCGGCGGCGCCCGCCCCGCTCTTCAAGTGCCCGATGTTCGATTTAACTGACCCGAGCGCGATCGGACGGCCGTTTACGCCATGCTCCCGAAGCACCCCCGCCATGCTTTCGACCTCGACCACATCTCCCACGCTGGTGGAGGTCCCATGGCCTTCGATGAGCGTCGCCGTGACCGGCGAGAGCCCGGCGTTCTGCCACGCGCGCTCGATGGAGATTTTCTGTCCGACGGGGTTGGGCGCCGTGATGCCCTTTCCTTTGCCGTCGCTCGACCCGCCGACGCCGCGAATCACGGCGTAGATCTTGTCCCCGTCGCGCTCTGCGTCGGCCAGCCGCTTCATGAGGAAGATCGCCCCGCCTTCGCCCATGACAAAGCCATCGGCGCCCTCGGCGTAGGGTCGCGACCCCGTCCCCGAGAGCGCTCCGATCTTACAGAACTTCACGAAGGTCGACGCGCCCATATTGCGGTCGATCCCGCCCGTCACCGCGACATCGAAATCGTGCGCGATGAGCCCTTCGGCCACCGCGTGGATGGCCGCCATGGCGGAGGCGCAGGCCGCGTCGCACACGTAGTTGGGGCCGTGGAAGTTATAGATGTTCGCCACTCGCCCGGCCAGGCAGTTGGAAAGCTCGCCGGGCATGCTGTCTTCCGTGATGGGCGGAAGCCGGTCGCCGATGCGGGCGCGCCACTCGCGCGTAATATCGCGCCGGATCGCCGCCGGCAGCGCGGCGAAACTGGCACTCTCGTCGAGTTCGCGCGCGTATTCCGGGAAGTGCGCGCGCATCGCCGTCAGGTAGTGTCTCTCTCCCGCCATGGCGTTGCCGAGGATGACTGCCGTGCGCTCGGTGTTCAACGGCCGTTCCGGGTAACCGTAGTCGGCCAGCGCTTCCCGCGTGCAGGCAATG
>CAZARO010000322.1:0-6253 GCA_964487165.1 uncultured Solibacteraceae bacterium
ATTCCCGCTGGTGAAGGCCCGGCCGAGACCGTCGCGGGACTGGGCACCGGAGAAGTTGTCCTCGCTTATCCGCAGATTCTGCCAGGAGGCAAAGCGATCCTGTTTTTGGTTGCTAATGGTAATGGGGTGGACGTGGATAAATACACCATCGAGGTTCTGACGCTGGCGGATCGCCACAGGAAGATCGTAGCCCGAGGCGGCGCATCCCCCCGATATCTGGCGACGTCTGACAGGGCCGGCCATTTGGTCTACACCAACAGGGCAACGCTGTTCGCGATCCCGTTCGATTTGGACAAGCTGGAGACCCGCGGAACGGCCGTGCCCGTTCTGGATGATGTCGCCTATAACGCTTCGGTCGGGACCGGTGAATTCGCTTTCTCCGTGGGACCCTCAGGGCACGGCACTCTGGTTTACCGCAGGGGCAGCGGCGCGTCTTCAATGATGACGCTGCAATGGGTCGATCCAGCAGGCAAGAGGGAACCGCTGCGGGCCAAACCAGGCGCCTATCAGTATCCAAGCCTTTCGCCGGATGGCAAGCAGGTAGCGCTGATAGCCGCCGAGGGAGGAGATCGGGACGGTTGGGTCTACGACTCGCAGCGGGACGCCATGACGCGCTTGACTTTCGGCGGAGGCGCCTATTATGCCCCAGTTTGGAGCCCGAACGGCCAATACATCGCTTTCATGTCATTTGGCAACGGTATCTTCCAGGCTCGCGCGGACGGCGCCAGCCAGCCGCAAGCGCTGACGCAGAGCAAGGCGAACCAATTTCCGCGCGCTTTCACGCCGGACGGCAAGCGGCTGGCTTATGACGATTACGGAGCCGGCAAATCGCAAATTTGGACCCTGCCGCTGGAGGATCAGGGAGGCCAGTTGAAGGCCGGCAAGCCGGAGCAATTTCTCAAGAGCGGCTTTACCGACCATGCGCAAGCATTCTCGCCCGACGGGCGATGGCTGGCGTATCTTTCAGACGAATCGGGCAAGTCTGAAGTGTACGTCCGTGCGTTTCCACCGCCCTCCGCCGGGCCAGGTGGGAAGTGGCAGATCTCGAACAGCGGCGGCACATTTGCACGCTGGTCGCGGAACGGAAACGATCTGTTCTACCAGACCGGCGATCAGATCATGGCCGTGAGTTACACCGTGAAAGGCGACACGCTCGTGGCCGAGAAACCTCGGGTATGGATCGCGAAGCTTGGAGCGGCGGGGTGGGATGTGGCTCCGGACGGCAAGCGCGTGCTGGTGGTGACGCCTGTTGAATCCGCCGAAGCGCCCAAGCAGGAACACGAGGTGGTGTTGCTCGAAAACTTCTTCGACTATCTGCGGCAGCGCGTGCCGCTGGGGAAGTGACCATCACGATCCGGTAGCGGTCGAAGTTTCCACAACAGGCGTTTTTACGAGAGGCTTGGCGCGATTGTAGAAAAACAGGGTCGCCAGCCTTCTGCCGGTCCGGCTGGCATGGAACGGCATCCCCAGCGATCCATACATCGCCAGAGCCACTTCACCCGAGATTCCAGCGCGTTTCCCGGTGCTAACTAATCTGACCCGGCCGGCATAACCTGTTCAATCGTCGGCGCTTGAGAGTCACCGGCGGCCACTTGGGCGTTTCCTGGCCAAGTGGATATTTTAAGGATGCGCCGTAGCCCTGGCATAGGTCCTGTTATACGGCGTGAAACGAACATTTTGTTCTCGTTGTGCCGGCAAGCCCAATCGATTCAGAGGCCTGCCCCCATTCTGACTTCTGACTCCTGACTTCCTCGACTTCCATATCCCGCAGGGATGTCAAGGCGAAGCTTTGGCTAGTTGGCTTCTGACACGGATGCCCCGTCGGTGCCAGTTGGCAAAATCGGGCATCGGGTTCCCGCCTGTTCGCTTCCTGGAGTACAATCGTTCCGATCAGTGGCGGGGACGTCCGCGGCCGCTCCGGTAGAACCATGAATGTTGATTCAGGCCCGGCAGATGGGCAAGACAACGCTGAAGAGCAGACGCACACAATCGATAGCGCCGTTTTTTCGATGGGCAACACAGTCATCGGCCCTTACCGGCTGATACGGCAACTTGGAGAGGGCGGCATGGGCGTGGTCTATCACGCCCAACAATTGCAACCTTTTCGCCGGGACGTCGCGCTCAAAATCATCAAGCCGGGTATGGACAGCAAGCAGGTGATCGCCCGCTTTGAAAATGAACGCCAGGCCCTGGCCATGATGGGGCACGTCAACATTGCCCGGGTGTTCGATGCCGGGACCACCACCTCAGGCTTGCCGTACTTCGTGATGGAGTTGGTTGACGGCATTCCAATTACCCGCTACTGTGATTCCAAACGGCTCACGGTAAGAGAACGGATCGGCATTTTTGTTCCCGTGTGTAACGCCATCCAGCACGCGCACCAGAAAGGCATCATCCACCGGGACATCAAACCGTCGAACATACTGATGACCGAGCAGGACGGCAAGCCGGTTGCAAAGGTGATAGACTTCGGCCTCGCCAAGGCGCTGGGACACGGCTTAAGCGACGCCACGATGACGAACCTGGGTACAGTTGTCGGAACCCTTCAGTACATGAGTCCGGAACAGGCGGAGCTGAGCCGGCAGGACGTCGACACGCGTAGCGATATTTACTCTTTGGGCGTTGTCCTCTATGAACTCATGACAGGTACAACGCCCTTGGATCGCGAGCAATTGACAAAGGCGGCGTACCTGGAAGTCCTGCGTTCGATCCGCGAGGAAGAGCCGGCGACGCCGAGTGGCCGCATGCGCCGCTCAGCCGCTTCGGCCGAAACAGCGGCTCAAAGGCGGACTGACGCAGCGCACCTGCCGAAGCTGCTCCGTGGCGAGTTGGACTGGATCACCATGAAGGCGCTCGAGAAGGACCGGACGCGGCGCTTCGAAACCGTGAACGGGCTTGCTCGCGATCTGCAGCGCTACCTGGATGGGCAGCCCGTGGAATCCGCTCCACCGTCGGTGGCGTATCGTGTCGGGAAGTTCGTGCGGAGGCACCGGGTGTGGCTTGCTGCCGCAACCATCGCCGTGGCGGCAATTTGCATAGGCGCGGGCGTCGCGATTTCTCAGGCGCGTTTCGCCCAGCAGCGATTCAACGACGTCCGGCGCCTGGCGAATACCTTCTTATTTGATTTCGAAAAGGAGATTCGCGATGTGCCCGGCACGGTGAAAGCGCGTGAAATGGTTGTTTCCACTGCGCTCGACTACCTGAATCGCCTGTCCACTTCCTCGTCTCGGGACCCGGGTCTTCAGTGGGAACTGGCCACCGCGTACGATAAGGTTGCCGAGGTTCAGGGTTCTACAGTGGATGCCAGCTTGCGGCGCCCTCAGGAGGCGATTCAGTCGGAAGAAAAGGCGATCGCGCTGGCACGGCCCCTGGACGACCGCCATGTACTGGACGCCAGGCAGCGGGGAGAATTCGTCAATATACTGTTGCACGCCGCAATCATGGATCGGGATTTGAAGCGCTACGACGCGGCGAAAGCTTTTGCTGGCGAGGCTGTGGCTCGCAGCAAAAACGCCTCGCCCGACTGGCAATTTGCGGCGATGGGCGACCTCACGATGATCATCGGCGCCGCAGGGGATCTGGCTGGCAGCACGGCGGCCGTGGAGCGGCTGGTCCCCATCGCCCGTGCGAATCTCGATCGGGAGCCCAGCGCGTTTCATCGCCGGCAGTTAGGTCAAGCGCTGAACACGCTTGGCGAAGCCTATGCGGATTCCGGCCACCTGCAAGAAGCCATCGAAGCCACAAATGGGGCCTTGGTAATTTTTCGTTCGGCCCTGGCGGAAAGACCCGGCAGTCCGGGCGCGATCCGCGATACCTTCTACGCCTTGAACAACCTCGGCCGTGTCGAGGGGGCGTTCGATCGTCCAAACCTGGGCAAGCCCCTCGAAGGCGCAGCCTATTTTGAGCAGTCTATAAGTGTGATGGAACCGCTGCTGGCAAAGGATCCCAATGATCGAGCTGCTAAGAATGACATCGGGGAGATGGAACAACGCCTGGCGAGCACTCTGATGAACGTGGACCCCCACAGGGCCCTGCCGCACGCCCAGCGTGCGGCGGCACTCCTGGATGCCGCTTCTCCGGACAAACTGGAAGACCGCGCCCTGTCCAGGATCACGATCGCCCTTTCGTACCTCACACTGGGCAAACTTGGTGAAGCTGAGAGTTCGCTCGACGAAGCGGAACGAATTCTCAAGCCTGTCGACGGCGATACGGAGGCCCTCCGGAACATGGCGTGGGCGCTTCTCGAAAGCGCTCAAGGCCACCGGGGTGCCGCGGGGCAGCGATTCCAACGCACCATCGCATTGCAGGAAGAGTCGTTCAAGAATGCGCCCATTCCCAGAAACGCGTGCCCACTGGCCATCACCTTAGACTACGCAGCCACCGCGATGCCCGAATCTGCGGCTATGTATCGCGCGCGGATTGCCGCCGTCTGGAGCGACCAGAACCAACGCTTCCCGCATTCCAGTTTCATCGAGCGCCAGTTGGCGGACGCGCAGGCGAAGCTTGCCCGCGGCAATGTCAGGTTTTGACGGTTTTCGAACTGGTGCGGTGGCCGGGGACTGCTCGGCTTGGTCTCCCAATTACCGAAACTATACCCCCTCTGACAGCCCGGCGTTCATACCTTTGGGCAATAATCGTTCTCGTTCCTGGCCTATTCGCCACAGTCAATGTCCGAAAAGCGAGATCGCGGCTGCCATGTACGACGTGCAAAATCAGGACAACGTCATCTTTTGCGATACGGTGGACGATGATGTAGTCGTCCGCCGGAAAGCTCCGTAAGTTTGGACGCAAATCTTCGTCACGTGCGCGACCCAAGTAGGGATACTTCGCCAATCACCAGAAGCGATCGGTAATGCACTCCAATACGCGGGTGGCGATGTCGATGCTGCCGCTCTCGCGCGCGATGTGAAGCCAGATGTCGTCAAGCTCAGCCTCCGCCCTGGGGCGCAAGGCGGAACTCGCTCATGTCTGGGGATTCTGCTCGGCGTTAAGGCGCGCCATGCCGCGCCGCTTAACATCTTCGGCAAGCTGACGGGCTTCTTCCGCAGTGGTGATGCTGCGGCCTTCACCGCGTGCAAGGGAGGCTTCCGCCTTAGCTGCCGCCAGAAGGATTTCCAGTCGCCGAAGCTCGCGTTCCGCCCACAGGGAAAGCGCCTCCTTCACCGCGTCTTCCTCGCGGTGAAGGCGTCCGCTCTCGATTGCATGGCGAACGAACGCTTGCTGGTCGGGGGTGAGCTGGACTTCCATGCGTCTTCAGCGTATGGGTCGGCGGCGCAAGTGTCAAGCGCGCCTTCGCTGCCTGCGCTCGACGGCTGCGGCGGCGTTCTGTGCCGTCATCATGGCATAGCGCTCGCCGTTCTCGCGCACCTTGCTGCTTTCCTCCATGAGCTGTGCGGCAGTATCCTCGATGCCGTGGCCCCACGATAGCGCGGTCGTGCACCAGGTGAAATCGGCTCGCCCGACCGGGCGCATCAGCGATCGTACATCCGCGTCAGCTCCCGCAGGCGCGATGCGAACGGCGGCGTGAGCGCGCCCTCGCGGTAACGCCAGCGCCAGTTGCCGCCCAGGGTGGCCGGCTGATTCATGCGCGCTTCACTCCCCAGCCCGAGCACATCCTGCAGCGGAATGAGGACCGTATCGGCCACCGAGGATTCCAGCGCGCGGATAAAGTCCCAATGGATTTCCGCGCCCTCGGTATGAAGATAGGCGCGCGTAAATTGGCGTTCGCGCTGGATGGCTTCGTAGTCGCGCGTGCTTTCGCCGCGTCCCTCGCTGCTCCACCATCCCACCGTGGTATCGCAATCGTGCGTGCCGGTGTAAGCCACGATATTGCGCGGAAAATTGTGCGGACGGAAACTGGGGCCCTGCGGGTCGTCCCCGAAAGCAAACTGCAGAATGCTCATGCCGGGCAGGTCGAAGCGCGTGCGGATGGCTTCCACGGCGGGTGTGATGACGCCCAGGTTTTCCGCCACGAAGGGCAGATCGCCGAGAGTTTTCCAGGCGGTCTCGAACAGCGTGGCGCCGGGCCCCGCCACCCAGCGGCCATGCTCCGCGGTGGGCTCTGATGCGGGGACCTCCCAGTAGGCTTCAAAGCCGCGGAAATGGTCCAGCCGGACCAGATCGAACTGCGCCAGCACGGCGCGGAAGCGCTCCAGCCACCAGCGATAGTCGTCGGCCGCCATGGCTTCCCAGCGGTAGATCGGATTGCCCCAGCGCTGGCCGGTCGAGCTGAAATAATCGGGCGGTACGCCGG
>CAZARO010000323.1:0-6227 GCA_964487165.1 uncultured Solibacteraceae bacterium
AACTGGTGGCCGTGGCGCGCGCCGTGATCGCCAACCCCAAGCTGATTCTGGCCGACGAGCCCACCGGCAACCTGCATTCCAGCCAGGGCAAAGAGATCATGGAGCTTTTCAAAAAGCTCAACGACGAAGGCACCACCATCGTGCAGGTGACCCACTCGGAAGCCAACGCGGCATTCGGACATCGCATTATTAATTTGGCGGATGGCTGGGTAATCAGCGGCGGAACGGACAGCGTGGCGGGTAAGACGGCGTAGGGAAACGGCGCTACCCGACGCCGGTATAATCAGAGAGGGCCAATCCGATCGCACACGACAAAGTTATTCCGCAACGGCAGGAATCCTGGGAGACCTTTTTCGAACTCGCCGATCAAGCTGGCGTGCCCGAAGATTTTCTATCTGATCGCGGGGAAGTAAAGCCGCAAAAGAGAGACCCACTCTAAGGCATTTAAGGACAACTTTCGAGCGGCCGTTTTGCGCGCATCGCCAAGCCTCAGTCCTTCTCCATAACATGCGCTCTCCCCCGGTGCGCTACAATGGCCGTGTCGCATGCAGGTACTCCAGGCGGGCACACACAAACTAATTTACCTGGAACTCCAACCGGATATGGTGTCCAGTATCGCCCGGCAGGCGGGCTTCGAGACCCGGGCAAAGGACGGTCCGCGTGTGCTCCAGTTGGACCTTACCGCGCGCGACCGCCAGTCACCGCTGCTACTCTTCGATGCCGCCGATCCTGCCAATCTGGGGTGGTTTTCGCGCTGCCAGTTCTACGTGGAGGGGCGCACCGGCGCGGTGATGCAAACCCCCATCTCCCTGGCCAATAAGCACGATCGCGGCGGGAAAGTGCAGCGCCACGCCGTGCGCCTGGCCATCGCCAAGGAACTGCCCGCCACTTTCCGGCTCCCTGGAAAACAGCCGCTCACCGAGCAGGTTTTCTACCACCTGCTTTTCAATTTCCTGAACGCGCTGACGCAGACGGGCGTCGCCCTCTGCGGTGGCGGAGTGGTGCAGGCGCTCGCCGGACGCACCGAAAGCGTCGGCATCCGCCAATAGCCTCCCCATTCGCCGCGCCGCATCCGCTAAAATGGTTGCGTTGCCAAGTTGCAATTCCAGAAAGTGACCGATCCGTTGCCGCCTAAGCCCGCTAGCGTTGTTGCCATCTACCCGGGGTCGTTCGATCCGATCACCAACGGGCACCTGGACCTGGTCCAGCGCGGCGCACGGATGTTCGACACGCTGATCGTTTCGATTTTGCGGAACGATTCCAAGCTGCCGCTCTTCTCCGTCGAGGAGCGCATGGACATGCTGCGCGAAGTGGTGGACCCTTACGTCAACGTGGAGGTGGACTGCTTCGACGGCCTGCTGGTGGATTACGCCGCCGCGCGCTCCGCCACCGTTTTGCTGCGCGGCATCCGGGCGATTTCGGACTACGAGTACGAGTTGCAGATGGCCCTAATGAATCGCCGGTTGCGCCCGGAAATCGAAACCGTGTTCATGATGGCCAACGAGGCTTATTCCTTCATCAGCTCCCGCCTGGTGAAGGAGGTGTTCGGACTGGGCGGGAATATTTCCGGTTTAGTGCCGCCTTCGGTGGAAGCCAGGTTGCGCAGCCGGATGCCGAAAATTAAGTAAAGCGAGGCTGAGTAGACCCCATGCAGGCAGTCACCAACCCAATCGCGGAACGCATTTCTTCCATCAGCGTGTCGTCCACCATGAAGGTTTCGGCCGACGCTGAGAAGCTTCGCGCGCAAGGCGAAGACGTGGTCGATTTCGGCGCCGGCGAGCCCGACTTCCCCACGCCCGACAACATCAAGCAGGCGGCCATTCGCGCGCTGGAGCAAAACTTTACCAAGTACACCGCGGCGGGAGGCACCGCCGAGCTGAAGAAGGCCGTGTGCGAGCGCCACGCCTCCGATTTTGGCACTTCCTACTCGCCCTCCGAATGTATCATTACGGTGGGCGGCAAGCACGTCATCTTCAACCTCACGCAGGCGCTGGTGAATCCCGGCGACGAGGTGGTCATCCCGGTTCCTTATTGGGTGACTTACAAAGACGTGGTGAACTACGCCGGCGGCAAGTGCGTCTTCGTGGACACCGATGAGCAAAACGGCTTCGCCGTGACCGCGGCGATGATCGAGCCGCACCTGACCGCGCGCACCCGCATGGTGATCGTGAATTCGCCCTCCAACCCCAGCGGCGCCCTGGTGGATCACGAGGAGTTCGAAAAAATCTACCGGCTCACCTCCGCCCGCGGCATCTACCTGATGACCGACGAGTGCTACTGCAAGTTTCTCTACGACAGCGAACCTTTCTCCATCGCCTCGCTGCCGGGTACCAGGGAAACCGTGCTGGTTGCCGGGTCGCTTTCGAAGACCTATGCCATGACGGGTTGGCGCATCGGCTTCGGACTGGTGCCCGCGCCCATCGTTACAGCCATGACCAAGCTGCAGAGCCACTCCACATCCAACCCCACTTCCATCTCGCAGAAGGCCGCGGTGGAAGCGCTGCGCGGTCCGCAGGAATCGGTGACCGCTATGCTGGCGGAATATCGCCAGCGGCGCGATTTCGTGGTCAAGCGGCTGCGCGCCATCCCCGGCGTGGCCTGCGCGGAACCGCGCGGCGCCTTTTACGTCTATCCCAACCTGGGTGTGGTAATCGGCAAGAACGGCATCAATAACACCACCCAACTGGCCGAACGCCTGCTGGCCGAGCAGCGCGTGGCGGTGGTGCCCGGTGAAGCTTTCGGCACCGACCGTCACGTACGCATCTCCTACGCCGCTTCCATGAAGGATCTGGAACGCGGCCTGGATCGGCTGCATCAGTTCGTGGTCAAGAACTCGTAAGCCATCGGTTCTCGGATTCCCTAGTGGGGCAGGGTCGAAAACCTGTTGCCGGTGCTCTGTGGGGCAGCCAATCTTGGCTGCAGGCCGCCTTTCAGGCGGCCCGGCCGGCTGGAAAGCCGGCCTGCAGGCACGATTGCCTGCCCCACTGGGCGGTATCTTGCGAGGGTTCACCATTTTATGCAAAAACCCATTCGCCTCCAACCTTCTCTCCGCGAGAAGGTTTGGGGCAAGACGCACCTGGCGCCCTGGTTTCCCGACTCGAACGAGCGTATCGGCGAAGCGTGGTATCTGGCCGATCGCGATTTGCCGCTGCTGGTGAAGCTGATCTTCACCTCTGAGCGGCTCTCCGTGCAGGTGCATCCCGACGATGGCGAAGATGGCCCGCGCGGCAAGACCGAAATGTGGCACATCCTGGCGGCCGACCCGGGAGCCACCATCGCCCTCGGATTCCGCCAGCCCATTACCCGTGAACGTCTGCGGGAAGCCACGCTGACGGGCGAGATCGAACACCTGGTCAACTGGCTGCCGGTGAAGGCCGGCGAAACGTATTTCACGCCCGCACACACGGTCCACGCCATCGGCGCGGGCATCGTGCTCTGCGAAATTCAGCAGAACTCCGACGTCACGTATCGCCTCTGGGACTACGGCCGCCCGCGTCCTATCCACGTGGAGCAGGCCGTGCCGATTTCGGACCTCACGGTACACCCCGGCGCCGCGCACCCCACCGCCATCGGCACGGGCCGCGACATGCTCGTCCGGTCGAAACATTTCGTCACCGAAATGGTCAGGCTGGAATCGGGCGAAGTCTTCACGCCGGCGGCGGAATCGTGCCAGTTGTGGATCTGCATCGCGGGTATGGGCGCGATCGGCGGCGAGGCGGTGCGCGCCGGCGAAGTGTGGCTGCTGCCGGAGCGAGGCGATCAGCCCGCGGTCAGCGGAGACGGCGCAAGCTTTTTACGAACGTACGTGCCGGGATAGATTCTATTCGGCTCGCAACGCCGCCGTCGGGTCCATCCGAACGATCCGCCTGGTGGCCGTCCAGACCGCCAGCGCTGCCGTAACCGCCAACGCCGCCGCAGCCGCGGCACAGGCGAGAACGCCCGTCGCTTCGGCGCCCGCGATGAGATGTTGCAGATAGCGGCCCAAAACCGCGGCCCCTACGATTCCCGCCGCTGCCCCGCACGCCATGGGCAGCAGACTTTGCCACAGCAACATGCCGCGCAACCCGCCCGTCGACGCTCCCACCGCGACGCGAACGCCGATCTCGTGCGTTCGCTGCGTAATGGAATAAGACGCCGCCCCGTACACCCCCACTACCGCCAGCAACAGCGCGAAGCTGCCGAAGAAAAGCACCGCGGTGGTGTAAAATCGCGGGCGCGCAAGCGTATCGCTGAGCCGCTGGTCGAGCGTTTTCACGTCGTACACCGGGACTTGCCGGTCCACCTGCTGGACGGCGTCGCGGCAAATCGCCAGGTACGGTGTGACGGCGCCGTCTACGCGGGCCACGAAGGTGACGAAACCGGGCTTGGACTGCGCAATGGGCAGAAACATCTCGGCGTTCGGCTTCTGGCTGGGGCCGCCGGCCAAAGCCGATTGCACTACCCCGATTATGGCGTAGGTTCGCGCCGACCCGAATTGCATGGTGACGTGCTTTCCCGCCAGATGAGGCCCGATGCCCAGACGCGTGGCGAATTCCTGGTTCACGATGACGACGCGCTCCGCGCCAGTTCGGTCGCCCGGAGTGAAGTCACGGCCTTCCACCAGCCGCGTTCCCATGGTGCGGAAGTAGTCCGGAGTAGCGTAGTCGAATAACGCGGGAGACACCTTGTGGTTCGAATCCAATTCCATGGTGGCGCCCCCGTACCCGTAGTAACTGGTGAGCGGCAGATAGCCTACGGCCGCGGCCGATTCCACGCCCGGAACGGCGCGCAGGCGGGCCACAGCGTCGTCGTAATATTCCGCCAGCCGCTTGTCGGCATCCCAGCGCGTTCCAGAAAGCGAGACATTCAGGGTGACCACGCCGCCCGTGCGGAATCCCAGGTCCGTGCCGAGCAGACGCAGGAAACTGCGCCCCATGGTCAGCGATCCGGCGATGAGCACCAGGGTGAGCGCCCCCTGCATGGCGAGAAGCGCGGCCCGCATGCGGCCGGTGCCCGACACGTGGCCGGCGCGACCGCGCAGATAGTCGTGCGCCGATTGCATGCGGCCCATCAACAGGGCGGGCAGCACGCCGAAGATCACGCCGGTGAGGCCCGCGAGCGCGGCGGCAAATGCCAACACGCGCCAGTCCACTACCGAGTATTCCTGGTACGCCAGTTTTGCCGGCTGGGCCGCCGCCGCTACCTGCGATGCCCATCGCGCCACCGCCAGGCCGGCGGTGGACGCCACCACGGTGAGCAGCGTGCTCTCAGTGATCAACTGCTGTACCAGGCGCGCCCGGCTGGCGCCCAGTGAGTTGCGGACGATGAGTTCGTGGCGCCTTTCGGCGGCGCGCGCCAGCAACAGGTGCGCGACGTTGGCGCAGGCAATGAGCAGCACGAAAGCCACCAGGCCCAGCAATACGAACGAGGCCTGCCGGATAGGGCCGGCGAGCTGATCCTGCAACGGCACTAATTGCGGCCGCTCCATTCCCGGCATCGCCGGACGCCCGCGGACCCGCAGCGCGTCGGCCTCATACCTGACGGTAGCGCGCGCCGCGCTGAGGCCGCTCTTCAGCCGCCCGATGGTTTGCGCGTAGAAAACGCCGGAGAGTGGCAGGTGCTGGTAATCGAAGACCGTGGGAGTCCAAACCGCCGTCTTGCCGGGGAAATCGAGCGTGGCCGGCGCCACCCCGATCACCGTGGCAGGCACGCCGTTCAAATAAATTGTGGCGCCGAGCGCGCGCGGGTCGCCGCCGAAGAACTGTTGCCAGAAGGCGTGTCCGATCACCGCTACTCCATCGCGTCCGGCGAGGTCTTCATCGAGCGTGAACGTGCGTCCGAACGCGGCGTCGCATCCGAGGAGCGTGAAGAAATTGGCCGACACTTCGGCCACTTCGATCCGCGCCGACTGGTTCCCCACTCCCAGATTCACCTGCATGGGGAAATATGCCGCCATGCTCTCGAGATAAGAGCCGGACGCCGCAAACCGCTGGAACGCAGCCCGCCCCTGAAGCGGCGATACCGGCGGCCCGAGCACCTCCACCAGCCGCTCCGGCTGGCGGAACGGCAGCGAGCGAATGAGCAGCGCATTCACCACGCTGAAGACGCCCGTAGTGGCGCCGATGGCCAGGGCCAGCGCGCTGAGCGCCAGTAGCGTGACCAGCGATCGCCGGCGATAGATGCGCGCCGCGTAGCGAAGATCCTGGCCGGTCTCGCGCAGCAACTCGGCGGGAACAGTGACGGCGAGA
>CAZARO010000324.1:0-6223 GCA_964487165.1 uncultured Solibacteraceae bacterium
CGTGGTCGATGGTGGCGGCGTTCTGCGCGCGCCGATTCGAGATCTGCGCCTGTTCAAGCGAGATCGATTCCCAGGCGCGCTGCCGCGCCAGGACCTCACGCCGGTTGTCGAGTTCCTCGTCGTAGAGAAGCTTCACGTTCTCCGCACCGCCCAACAAGCTGGGCTGGTGCGTAACGGCGGGAGAGAGATTGGGATTCGGACTTGCGTCTGCCATACGGGGAAAGTTCCTTTCAGGTTTGGTTGTGGTTGTGCAGCCATCGTTGGCCGCGGATTCGAATCTCGTTACAACGGCCAGACGCCGTAGCGCAGCCTGGTCATCGACCCGGGGCCGGCGTCGGCAAACGACGCGTCCGTCAGCGAGTCGCGTTCGGCCTCGAGGCCACGCCAATCGTGCGAGCGGTTCAATTCGGTAGCGAGCACTGGGCCGGCGCCCTCGAGCTTCATGAGTCGATACATGGTTGACCCGCGTTTCACCGACAAATCCCGGCCGCGAGTGCGCTGCCGCCCGCCTCAATAGCCCGGTAGCGTTCGACCGCGCGCCGCAGCACTCGCAGCGTCCCCTTCTCCTTGGCCGTCAACTGGCGGGTCTCCGACTCCTTCATCAGCTGCGCATATGCGCGGGCGATGGCGAACTGGTAAATCGTCATGCCGATTAATCGGCTATCCGGCGCTTACGATTCAGAAGCCCTGGCCCGCCAGGAACGTGTGGCGGCTGGCGCCTTTCCTTTTGCCGAGTTGCAGGAACATCGCGGGCGCCACCATCGGCAAGTTTGCCAACTGCTGTATCTTCGCTTTGCCCTCGGCCGCCGCGCGGTCATACCCCAGCCTGGTGCGGTCGGCCGAACGCTGGGCGGCGCGATGGTTGCTGCTCGTTTCGATGAACCGGATCGAGATGCCGAGCGCCACCCATTCTGCGCGTCGCTTCTTAACGAAGCGCTTGGCGCGGTTCATGGTTGTGAACCGACAGGCGGAGACCGGGTTCAGAATCAGGATTGCTTTTTGCATACACGAGGGGTGAGGGGTGAACCCAAACTTCTGGGATTGCGGCTATTGCCGCAAGTAGGAGGCGCGTCGGCGCGCCCACTTAACCGCCACGATAGCCAATCGTGCCCCCCAAATGTCAATGCCTTTCTGCGATGTAGAATCAAAGACTTGTGGGGGGCAAAACACGGAAATGCGGCGTGCCGAACTGTTTTGTGTGTTCTGGGTGATGATGAAGGGGCGGTCTCTTTGACGGGGAAGGCTGTTCAGATCCGCGCGTCGACTACACGTCCATCTGGTTTTTTCTGGCAACGAACTGGGCCGTGATGTTGCCATTTTCGTCGCCCGCCATGGTCAGATTAAGCGTCCCAAGCAGGCAGACCGCTTTGGCCAAGTCCCCAAACATAGATGTCGTGCACTGCGCCTCAACCGGCAAGGCGCAAAACATCCAGTAATCCCTGTGGTGGTGAAATCTCAAGACGGTGACGAGAAACCGGTACCCGTCTGCAAGCACAACCGGGATGATCACGGCCTCAGGTTTTTCACTGCCGTTCGGGGCCGGGGCCGGACCCAGCTTGCCCGTCAGCAGGCAAAGACGCTCCGAATGGCTGTCCATGGCGGACAGGATTTCCTGGCGGAGAATGTTCGCGGGTTCGGAGAGAATGTAGCCGTAGCCGAGTTGATGGAAGGCCACGAGATAGGCCGCACGCGCGATGGCGGCGCTTGCCTTGCCTGGACTATAGGGAAGGTTGAGTTGCATCGACCACTTGCCTCGCCCGTGGCTTCGGAAGCCCTTCTCAATGGCACCGATGGTCTGGGAGCTTCCACCGCGAGCGGTTATCGCCAACCCCGCACCCGGCCGGACGTGCACGCCAACTGGTACTGTTTCTCCAAATATCGTAAAGCGACCTTTGAAATCTCCATCTCCGCGAAATCCCTCGTTGATCTTTAAGAGCGTCTTCAAATCGGCCTGGACTTTGTGACCGCCGGCATTGTTGCAGGGTTTGCATGTCAGGGTGAGCCCTCTCCCACCAAGGCTCCTAGAAAGCACATGCTCCTTAGTCAACAAGCGTATTTCGGATCTCCCAAACTTGCCAAGACACATGGGGCAGAGTATCTCATCGTCGTGTTGCCGGCGAACGCTCGACAGATCCGCGGCCATTTGATCGAAAATGGGAGTCTTGGAGTTGTCCATCTGTGACTCTGAATGACCATCTTACTTCGTCCGCACACCCCACTCAGCTCATGCGTCAGTTGATGGCGGCGAGCAAGATCAGTTGACCTTCGCCTTCACGCGCGCATCTACAATGCGTAGCAGATGGTTGGCAAGCAGAATGATTTCCACCGCTTCGGCAGGGTCGCTCAAATTGACGTCCCGGTGCGAGTGTGGGTTTTTGTAGCAGGCGATTGCGCCGACAAAAAGTTGCAGGCGGCCCGCTCTCTCTCCGGCTTCTGCGCTCATATCCGTCAGAGGACCGTTTTCCGTGGAGAACGCGGCCTGCATGAGCCTCGTGCCGATGAGGCCATCCGGAAGGCTCGTGGCGGCGCGCACCGAAACTTCCACTGCTTTCATCGCTTGGAAGGCGGCGACATCGAATTCGCCGCGCATGAAGGCCATCCAGACTTTATCCGCGATTCTTGGGTGCAGCACTTCTCGCGGGAATATACGGGCAACAGCATAGGCAGCAAATTCCGCCTCGCTCTGAAAACGCCTGGCCCGCCGGCTGAGAACTCGGTAGCCGCTTTCAGGGCCCTGATCGGGGGCGCGCACGATCAGACCTTGCGCTTCCAGCCATGCCCAGGCTTCCGCAAAGGCGAGAGCGATTGCGGCTTGCCGGCTCCGGGGATAGGTCGGTTGTCGGCGCGTTTCGGCTTCCCAAATTTCACTTTCGAAACTAGCGGGATAAAACATTCCTTGAGTGCGTTGGCGCTCTTTTGCCAAAAAAAGCAGCTTGGCTCCCAGTTCCTCAGGTTCGAGGGATAGGAAAAAGTCGACGTCCGGAATGGCCTGCACTACCGCACTCATGTTAAGTATGATAACGCGCGGTTATCATACGTCCCGTCATCCTAATCGCGATGCTCTTTCCGCGTGGCTAGCGACGATCCGCCCGGAAGCGTCAGAGATTCCCAGGACTCCGTCTCCGCCTCGTCTCAGAATAGAAGACTTCACGGCCAAGTGAGCATGCCACCTTACCGATAACGTTTTCCTGGAGTAATCGGAAACCAATGTCTCAGAGGCTCAACCGGTAGACCAGATAGACGGCGAGTCGGGCCGTCAGGCCGCTTGAATACGCCCGCACTTGCTCAATTCTCCACCGGCACTCTCTCTACATGATCGACTAGAAACAGGTCAAAGGAACCCTGTTTTCTCTCTAGCGTGAGCCCGAGTTTATCCTTCAACACCACGAAAACCGAAGGGAGGCTGACTCCTTCGGCGGCTTCCTCCCCGACCTTTGTGGCAACGCCGGCCGGAGCCGGTCCCGCCAGAACAGGGCCGGGGGACATTCCGACGCTCGACGCGGAGAAATACAGCGTGAAATCGTACTTGCCCTTGAGGCCCGTCGAGTCGGTGACCGGACCTTGCAAACGGGTAGCTAACAGCCTGGCCATCTGAGCGACGGTGACTTCCCGCGCCAGCCATCGTACGACTTCGCTATTGCGCAGCATCAGCTGGCCTTTGAAATCG
Organism: uncultured Solibacteraceae bacterium; assembly: GCA_964487165.1. GTDB lineage: Bacteria > Acidobacteriota > Terriglobia > Bryobacterales > Bryobacteraceae > PALSA-129. Next base: position 3,668 of record CAZARO010000324.1, read on the forward strand.
GCCGGTGGGATTCGAAAGCCGTACTGATCCCTTGCCGGATTGTCCGCCGCCTGCGGCCTCTCAGCCGATTCGGGTGGGGATTCTTGCAGCTTTGCTCCGTTCTTCGCCACCGCCAGATCGTAGGCCTGAGCCGGCTTTTTTTCGAAGTGGTAAGCCAGCCTCAATCGCTCAACAAGCAGGTTTTGCAGCATCCCCCTGAGCTGTTCCCGCGTGGCTCCCGCGGGAACCTTGGCCTCAATGTCGTAGGTGGTGTGGTCGCCGGACGGAACGTAGGGAAGCTGATACGGTGCCAAGTCGAAAGCCGCGATTACCAGACTCTGTAGCGTGAGGTAATGGCACTGATAAAGCCCAGGATCGCTTGAGCCGGGTCCTCCACTGCATCCGTTAATCGGCGGCTTGCTGTGGTCAAAGGGTGGCGATATTTTTACCGACGCTACCTCAAACGTCGTCGGTTGGTCCTGACCGTTCACGGCGGCACATACGGCAAGCAGAAGCGGAAAACAGCTCTTCCTGAGTAGCATGGCGTGACCCTCCGAGTGGTTGACGGCTGGACCCGCGAAAGTGTGCAGGCGGAGAAGTGCAATGGATGTATAGTTTCCGATAGGCTCCTGCAAAGTGGACATTTCGGTAACTGACTTTCGACGCCCAGCCGCCAATTTGCCGGGAAACGCCCGAGCCGCGGAAGCGCCCCCTTGGGTGACAATCTGTAGCGGGACCTTTAGGCTCGGAAACTGTCTGCTTCAAGTTTTCCGTCGGAACCAGTTCGGCCGCGATGGAATCCACCGCGGACGCGACTGGTGCCGGTCGCGGTCGTGGACCCAGGGGTCGTCCGGACGGTGTCCCCACCCCGCGTCCTTCCACTGGGTCGCGCCGCGCGCGGCGGGCTGGTCGCGTCGCGCCACGGCCGCCGCCGGGACGACGCCACGCAGCTTGGGCGCCGGCTTCGGTGGCGCGTCATCCTTCGTCTTGCACGCCGGGCAGCACTTCGGACAATACGTGCCGCGCTGGAAGATGGGCTGGTGCATCTTCTCCGCGCGGCCGCCGCAACTCGCACACGGCGCGTCGACGATGGTGGTCTGAACGCAATGCGCCATCAGCGGGTGAACCAATCCCTTCTGTCGATCCAAGGCTCCTGGTCTGGCGGCGGCGCCGCCGGCGACTGCGGCCGCGCGACCCGACGCGGCGATCCTCCACCGGGCAGCATGGCCGCGATCTGATCGGCCTGCTTGTTCAATCGGAACCGCCCGGCGATTAGCGATTGCAACGCGGCGTAAGCGTAGCATCGCGCATCAAGCGCTTCGTTCCGGGCGCCGGTTTTCTTAATCCACTCGCGATGAGCGAACCCCTTGTTGTACCGGACCTTGCACGTCTCGGCGGTAAGCTGCTCGAAGTACCCGAGGTCATACTGATCGCTGATCGGGAAATGGCAGAAGCCCGGTCCCGGTTCGGTGATCTTCAGGCGCGCGTAGAGCGCTTCCTTGCCGGCATCGACGCCGATCACCCAGAGCGGACGATTGTCCTTCGACTTGCTGTGCATGCGCGGCCAGATCGGACGCTGGCCGAACATACCCTTCACCGGATACGTCCGCGGCGCCGCCGCTCGCCGCATCCTCTCCTGGCAGAACCCCTGGACGATGGACGGGTGGAATCCGCAGTCGACGCAAGCCGCCGCGATTTCAAACTCCCGCCCGCACGGATGGTCGAAGCGCAGCGAGAGCACTTGGTCGAAGGAGTCCCACAAATCCTTCTGCGCCGGATCGCCGGCCAGGACGATGTAGGCCAGCGACCACGACTCCTCGTCGCGGCCCCAGCCCACGATCTCCAACTCCAGCCGGTCGGCCTGAAGGTCCGCGCCCAGCGTAATCAGCACCACGCCCGCCGGCAGGATGGTCTCTGGGCTGTACGACTGCCGCCGCGCCAGCAACTCGCTCACGTCCGTCCTGGTGGCACCCGCCTGCTGGAACGTTTCGGCCAGGACCGTGTTCACGAACGTCTGCATCCGCTCGGGCGACTTCCGCGCCCGCAGGAAGTCCTTCGCGAGTTGCGACCACGTGGTCCACGGCGAGTACAGGCCGTTCAACCAGAAGCCCGCCGTCTCCCCGTCGCCGGGCGCTTCGGCCCGCCACTGGCCGCGCGCCAGCATCTCCGTCTTGTGGTGGTCTTCGACGTGGGCGTGGCAACGCTCGCACTCGTACCAAGCCTCGGCGGGCGTCCTCTCCGGCCATTTCACCTGGGCCCACCGCAACACCTGGAAGATCCCGCAGTGCGGGCACGGCACGTAATACTTCCTCTGGTCCGACTCGTGGTACGCCTGGTCGATGCGGCTCACGTCCGCGATGGTGGGGGTCGAGACCATTGCGATCTGCCGGTTGGCGAACGTGCCGGTGCGGCGGATCGCAAGGTCCACCGGATCGCCTTCCTCAGTGCCCACCGCGCCGCTCGACGCCGACGGAGGGTACGCGTCCACCTCGTCCATCAGAAGGTAACGCGCAGGCATCGAGCGCAGGCCGACCGAGGAGTTGGCGCCGGTCGCCACCAGCACGCCGCCCGGAAATT
>CAZARO010000325.1:0-6222 GCA_964487165.1 uncultured Solibacteraceae bacterium
GTCCACAGCTTCGAAAAAGCGCTCTACCTGCTGATTCTGCGTGATATCCGCCGCCAGCCCGAACACCGTGCCGAGCGTCTGCATCTCGGCAGCGGCGCGATCCACGGAGTCCTGATTCCGTCCGCAAATGGCGACCCGGCAGCCCTCCCGCAGCAGCCGCTCCGCGATGGCGCGCCCGATTCCCCGCGTTCCTCCCGTGACGATGGCGATCTTGCCGGTTAGTATGTCCATGTTTCTAGTGTACCGATGCGAAACATGCACGTGCCGATTCGGGGCTAGCGTTTCAATGTGAACCACCCGATTCTGCCGGACACCCGTCATTATTTGGTCACGGAAGCCGCCATCTAGACGCTTTCGGGCGCAAAGCTACCGTCGATTGCCAAAGGCCGCTTGCTGACGCGCGCGGCTCTGTAACACCTCGCTGATTCCACCAGACTTCTTACTGAGCCACGACTGTAAGGTAAGGGAGTAGTCATGGACAACCGGACCGCTCGAGCTCGTGGAGGAAGTCGAGCAGCAGAAGATTGACATCCTCCGGGCGCTCCTGCTGGATCCAATGGCCCGCGCGCGGGATGAGCGCCTTCTTCCAGAGGTTGGGTACGTGGTTTTCCAGCGCCGCGTATTCCTCGCCCAGTAAGTCGAGCACCGGATCTTTCTCCCCCGCCAGAAACAAGGTGGGCTGCGGCAGCCGCGCGCCCTCCAGAAAAGGCGTCAGTTCCCAGTTGCGATCGCAGTTCCGATAGTAGTTCAAGCCGCCCGAGAATCCGGTGCGGCGATACTCGCCCTCCAGGAAATCCAGGTCCGCTTCTGTCAACCATCGCGGCAATCGCGCGGGCAGCGCGGGCGCCGCGGGCAGCACATCGGGATCGCGCACCGGCTGCCAGCACTTGTCGGAAGGCGCGTCGCCGGAGAGCAGCCACAGTCCGCGCAAGAGGCGAGTCCGGATGTCCGACTCGAAGAACGTCTCCGCATGCGGCGACCGCAGATCGGCCTGGTAGAAGATCCTGCCGGGATATTTTTCGGCTTCCCACTGGCTTTGGCTCATCTTGCGCCGCGGCACGTACGGGACGCTCATCAGCACCAGCGCGTGGAACAGATTAGGCCGAAGCAGCGCGGCGTGCCAGGCCAGTACGGCGCCCCAGTCGTGGCCCACCAGGATGGCCGGCCCATCGCCCAGCGCGTTCACCAACCCCACCAGATCGCCGGCGAGGTGCAAAATATCGTAAGCCTCCACCGCTGGCGGACGATCGGTCTGCCCGAAGCCGCGCAGATCCGGCGCCACCGCGCGATACCCTTCGAACGCCAGCGCGGGCAGTTGATGACGCCAGGAATGCCAGCACTCCGGGAAGCCGTGACACAGGATCACCAACGGCCCGGTGCCGGCCTCCGCGTAGTGCATGCGGATGCCGTTGGTCTCGACGAAGCGGTGCGCGATCGTGCCGTCCCAACGCTTCGCCGGCGCCGCGGCGTCCTGATCTTCCTCCAGCAGGCCACGCGCCCGGTTCACCACCCGCGCCGCCACCATCAGGCGCACACCGCCGTTTTCATTTTCCAGGAAGCACTCGATTCCGCCCGCTTCGATCACCTGTTTAGCCAGCGCCGCGCTGTTGGGATCAGCGAAGGTGGCCGCTGCCTGCGGAGCGGGCTCCGGCTCGGGCTCCACCAGTCCGCGCCGCCGCAGTTCGGCATCGTAACAGGAGCGCGCCAATTCGGTAAGGTCGTCCCAGTTCATGAGGAGCAGTTCGTCGTCGGGCAAACTGGCGTAGCGCCGCGCGAGATCTTCGGCGGTGACCTTCAAAGGGACCTCCAGCGAGTCGAAACAGTATCAGTTTACAAGATGCTCGCGTGCCTCTTATGGCTGCACGGCGATGACGACGCCCGTCTGCGTGCGGCTGCCTTGATAGGTGGCCGACAGAGTCAGGTCGCCCGCCGGCGCGGCCAGGGGAAGCGCCACGTTGAACTGATACAATCCGGGGCCCGACACTCCGGCGTACATCACAAAGGCGGGCAGCCCGGCGACCGTCACCTCGGGCATCGTGGACAAAACGCCCGTGGTAGACAATTGGTTGTCGACCGGCGGGTCGGTCTGCCCGAAGCCGGTGGCATACAGGAGCACCGTTTCGCCGGGGCGCGCGGGCGTGAACGGATAGCCCGGTATGGAAAGCGAAGCGTCGCCCAGCAGGCTGTAGTCGAGATGGCGCGCGGCCACGTGTCCGGCGGTGTCGATGACCAGAAAGCCCGGGGAAATGGATTCCTCGGTGGGAGTCACCGGCGTGGACTTTCCGGCCGGGGTCGTCACCTGCACGGCGACCGGGCCGGCGGCGGTATCGAGCGGCGACAGCACGTTAATCTGCGTGGGGCTGATGTAGGAGATGACGGCGGGCTTGCCCTTGACGCTAGCGCTGACGCCGCCGAGCGCGGTGGGCAGGCCGTTGGAGAAATCCCACGCGCTCCAGTCCATGGTGGCCGGCGCCAGGTTGCTGCCGTGGATTTCGAGCCAGGTGTTGGGCGCAATGGTGGGATTGCCGCCGGCGGTATTGATCACCTTGGTTACGGCGGGCAGGGTGTCCTGCGGCCAAAGGCATCCGGCCGACAGTAGCGCGGCCGCCAGGAGCTTTCATGGTGAACTCCCTCCGTTAGTGCGAGTCCCCCCATGCTTTTCTCGTCTTTCAGCTTTTGCAAGCTCGACTTGCGTTCGAGGCCGCTCACGACAATTGACATCGTATATACAGTGCGATACGCTCTCTACGTGGGTGATGCGGTCGAGTTCGATTGGGACGACGAGAACACGAAGCACCTGGCTGCCCACAAAGTAACACGCGCCGAATTCGAGCAGGCAATGAACAGCGACCCCATAGATCTGGATTGCGAAGTGATTGATGACGAGGATCGGTACCGGGCGGTGGGCCTGACGGACAACGGCGCCTTCCTCCTCCTGGTCTATACAATTCGGAACGGGAAGGTCCGGGCTGTGACCGCATTCCCGGCAAGCGCCTCGAATCGGCGTAGTTTTCTGGAGAAACGATGACAGACAAGAAACAAAGCAAACGTATTATTGTCCCGAAGTTCGCGACCGAAGCGGAAGAGGCCGATTGGTGGTACCGCAATCGCAAGGCCCACGACAGGATCTTTAGCGAGGCCGTCAAAACCGGCGACGCTCGGGTTCTCACCAAGGAAAAGCTGCTGGCGCGGATTGCGGCATCGAAAAAGAAACCGGCGACGGTGGTGGCCCTGAGGATTCCTGCCGCGGACCTGGCTCTGGCCCGAAAGCAGGCGGAACGAAAGGGACTGCCTTACCAGACCTATATCAAGTCACTGCTCCACGAGACGCTCACGGAACGCGAGGAGCGAAAGGCCGGGTGACGGCCGCGAACGGGCGTTCCGCAGTAGTCTCTACCCGGAAAATGGATAGGCCGCCGATTGACATCGCCTCGCCCCTAGTGCTATAGACTATAACGTTAGCTTTTTGCACTCCACGACTCGGAGATCAGGGGGGGATTCGTGATGGCGACCGGTAACCGCGCAGCCGCGTTTCTCATGGCGTGCGCGCTCCTGGGCGCCCAAACGCCTCCCCAGGAAGTGGCCATCCGCACTCATCCTTATACCCCTCCGTCGACGATTCTGCGCGCCGATTCCAACCTGGTGGAAACGGGACTCATCGTCCGCGACTTCCGGGGCCACGCCGTCGCCGGCCTCCACGCGTCCGATTTCGAGGTGCTCGACAACCGCGTGCCGCAGCAGATCACGGCGTTCTCCGAACTCCGCTCGGCAGCCGCTCCGCCTACCGCCGCGCCGCTCACCACGAAAGTCTCCGGGACCGCTCCGCCTGCCGCACCCCCGGCTCTTCCGCCGAAATTCGTCACTTTCTTCTTCGACGATTTTCACGTGGCCAACGGCTCCATGCAGTTCGTCAAACAGGGGGCACGCGCCTTCATCGCCAAGGGGATCACGCCCGGAGACCATCTCTCGATCGTCACCGCGTCCGGCGAGGGCGACCTCGATTTCACTACCGACGCCAAGCTGTTCGCCGATAGACTCGAGCACCTCAGCTCGCACGCGCGCGTCGTGGTGCCGTCGGCTTGCGGAGTCAGCCCCATCGATTCCTATATCGTTGTCCACAACCTGGACGGCCAGATCGTGGAGAACGCGATCTCGGTGGCGGCGGCCTGCGCGGCTTGCGACCTGCGCGAGGCAGGGTGCCGCATGGCCGCCTACGGAGTGGCGCAATCGGCCGCCCAATCCGCCTGGGAACAAATGCAGATGCAGTCGCACGACACCCTGGATGCGCTTACTTTCGCGGAACAGAGATTGGCGCAGAGGAACGGTACCCGCATCCTCGTGTTGACCTCCGCCGGCTTCCTCCTGCGTCCCGGAATCCCGCCGGAGCTGAAGAGCTTCATCGACGCAGCCCTTCGCCGCAATATCGTGGTGGACGCCATCGGGGCGCAGGGCCTGGATGCCTACCAGTCCGGCCCCAAGGGCTCCCTCCGCCGGTCGCTCTCCCTGATGCCGCTCGAAAACATCGCCATCGGCACCGGCGGCCACTATTTCCGGGACACCAACGACCTTGCCGGCGCCATGGAACTGGCGGCGGATCCGGAAGTCAGCTACCTGCTTGCCTTCAATCCCGGCAGCCCCGATGGGAAGTTTCACTCCCTGAAGATCCGGTTCAAGTCGAAGAACGGCGACGACCTGCAGTTCCGGCCGGGCTATTTCTCGCCCGATCCGAAGAAGGAAGTGTCGGCCCGCGCCCGCATGGACGACGCCGTTTTTTCCAGCCAGACCCTGAACGAAATTCCCATCGGCGTAGAGCTGGCGGGCGGACAACCGAACGGCGCGGGCACCGCGGTTTCCGTCCGCCTTAAGCTGGACGTCAACGCCTTGCGATTCACCGCCGCCGACGGCCGCCACCTGCAGCAGATCGTCTTCCTGACGGTACTGCTCGATGCCAACGGCGGCTTCGTCACGGGCAAGGAATCCATCATGGACCTCGCCCTTACCGACGAAAAGCTGGCCTCTTTAAAGAAGACCGGACTGACGGCCGTCGCCACGCTCAACGCCGACGCCGGCACCTTCCAGGTCCGCACCATCGTGCGGGAAGGCATGAAGGGTAGCCTCGCCGCCATCACCACGCCCGTGGAACTGCGAGCAAAGTAGATACCGATGCGAAGTAAATCTACGATTTCGAAATGGGGGAACCGCCTGGCCGTCCGGATCCCGCTTGCGGTCGCCAGGCAGGCCCGCCTCAATGAGGGGGATTCCGTCGCGCTGTCCCTCGACGGGAACGGGGGCATCGTGTTGCGCCCTAGCAGGAAGAAGTACGAGTTGTCGGAGCTCGTCGCCCGCATCACGCCCCGAAATCGTCACCGGGAAACTATCTGGGGACAGCCACAAGGCGAGGAATCCTGGTGAGCGCGGTCTTCGTCCCGGACTCTGGCGACCTGATCTGGTTGACATTCGGACCTCAAGCCGGCCGCGAGCAGGCTGACCTAATGCCGCATAGTTTTCCCACTTTCGGGCATCTGGGTAAATAGTGGGGCGGCCCCCCTGGTCCGCGGCCGAACCCCTGGTCGGCTGCCGACGGTTGCAAGTGCCTGATTCTTCGGGCAGAGAGCGGGACGAGGGCGTCCTGCGCGGACCAGGGGGTCCGCCCCACCAATTCTGCAGCAGCCAGCTTCACGAAAACTATGCGGCATTAAGCAGGCTGGCCGGCGCCCGGCACTGGTGCTGAGTCCGATCGCGAACCAGGCGAAGGGCTACCCCTTCGAGGTGGACGTCCCCGCCGGCCAAGGGGTCGCCGGTGTGATCTTGGCCGACCATGTAAAGAGCGTCGACTGGAAGGCGCGCCGCGCGGTGAAACTCGGGCGCTGTGCCGCCGAACTGCTCGACGATGTGCGCGCGAAGCTCGCGCCGCTGCTTGGGTACTGACGCCTCCTACGGCAGATGAATAATCCCCCGCTGGATGGCCGCCGTGGCCGCCTGCGTCCTATCCTGCACGCCCAACTTACTAAGTATGCTTTTCACGTGATTCTTCACCGTATGTTCGGCGATACTCAGCGAGTAAGCGATCTGCTTATTGGCCAGGCCGCGGACAATCAGCTCCAGCACCTGTATTTCGCGGGCGCTCAGGTCGGGCCGCGGCATCTGCGCCGCCAGCGCCGCCGCCACCGCGGCCGGCAGGTACGTCTGCCCGGCGTGGACCGCGCGGATGGCCTTCAGCAG
>CAZARO010000326.1:0-6216 GCA_964487165.1 uncultured Solibacteraceae bacterium
GCCGGCGCCCCGGCCAGCAGCGGAACGGCTGCTCCGGCGGCGAAAAAGCGTCGTCGGGTCGGCAGGTCAGACATGTTGCGGCGCCCCGTTAAACTCCCTGACCGCGTCGAACATCGTCAGGATGTTGGCCACCGGTGTTCCCGCCTGCAGATTGTGGATGGAATTGAACACGAATCCTCCGCCCGCGGCAAAGACCTCGCAGCGTTCGAGCACCTGCTTGCGCACCTCTTCGGGCGACCCGAACGGGAGAGTCCGCTGGGTATCCACGCCGCCGCCCCAGAAGGTGAGGCGATCGCCGAAGTGCGCCTTCAGTTTCGAGGACTCCATGCCCACGGCCGAGCATTGCACCGGGTTCAAAATGTCGAACCCGGCCTCGATGAACGAGGGAAGAAACCGCACCACGGAGCCGCAGGAGTGCTTGAAGCATCGCCACCCGCTGTTCCGGTGGATCCAGTCGAGCAGGCGGCGGTAGTAGGGGAAATACAGTTCGCGGAAGGTCCTGGCGGAGCAGAAGGCCGAAGTCTGCGAGCCGAAATCGGTGCCGCAAATGAAGACTGCGTCCACCGCGTCGCCCACCGCGGCGTGAATGCGCTTGAGGTTGCCGATGGCGATCTCGCATTGCCGGTCGAAGATGCTGTGGATGTATTCCCGACGGTTGCTGGTGGCCATGTACCACTCGGCCACGTCGCGGATTCCCTTCGGATGTTTCAGGAACGGGCCGGGCACCAGGGCGATGTCGCCGAACGCCGTGCCGCCGAAGTTGGCCATCACGGCGCGTCCTGTGGCGGCGGCGCGCGCCACTTCCAGGCGGAAGTATTCCACCTCGTCGTCCGCGATGGGTGCGAATTCTTCCAGGTTATCCTCGGGATTCAGGCGCTCTTCGTCGAGGGGAGGCTGGCGCATGATGGAGTCGAAGAAATAGCCGTCGCGCGGCATGCGGCCGCTGGGCGCGACGCTGGTGTCGCCCTCGGGATAGATGAGCGTGTTGCCGCCGGCATCCACGGTGACGCGGAAATCCTCCGAGACCAGCACTTCGAGACCATTCGGCATGCGCCACGGTTTCCAATCGTGGTTGGCGAAACCGAACATGGTTTTACGCGGGAACACGCCCTCGACGTCAATCCCCAGGGCGGATTGCAGATCGTCCTCCACCCACCCGAGCATCTGGTACGGCTCGTGGACCTTGACGGGCCGGTCCTCCAGCCCGAAGTGACGGCGAAGGGCCGCCACGCAACTGGCATGCATCCCGGTGACGCCGGTGCTGCCGAAATCGATCGGTACGCGGTCCGGCTGGCGATGGTTCAACGCGGCTACAACTCGTTCCTTGCTGGTCATGGAACGCTCCAGTCTTTGTTCGAGACAATCGGAACTCAAACTTACTGTAGCTGAAATCAGGGGCGGTGTCTGAGAGGCTGGACCGGAATCCTACTTCACGCCCGCCGCGAAAGCATCGAGAGCGGGACGCGGTTTGACCACCCGCCCCGTGCGCCCGAATAGCGACATCGGGCCCCACCCGGGCGCCGCCAGATCTGGCGCCCAGGGGCGAATTCCCGAAAGCACCTTCTCGCGCTTTCCCCAGGCGACCAGATCGCGCACGAAATTCGCCTGCCCGTCGGGAGTCTCGGGATAGCCTGCCACAGCGTCGTTCCACGAGAAGATGCCCTGCATTTTCGCCGCGGGATAGCCGAACTCGGCGATGAAAACCGGACGGTCGAGCTCGCGCCGCGCGGCCCTGGCCATGTCCTCGAAGGCTTGCAGGCGATCCTTCGGGAAGGCGGACGAGGTCGGATAATAGGAGGCGCCCAACTCGTCGGCGGCGAACCCACCCTGCTTCATGGCTTTGAAGAATGCGACCGCGAGCGTCGGCTGCACGGCGGCGACGCCGCTTACGTGAGTGCTGAACCGCGCCCGCGGGTCTACCGAGCGGATGCCGGCGGCGACCGCGGCGAGCATTCGGGCTTCGTGCGGCCAAAGGTGCTCCGCCAGCCAGGCGATGCGCCGGCTCTCGGCCATCTGCATCAGCGCATGAGCGGTCATCTTGCCGATAGCGGGGTCGACGGCGTCCGGCGCGCGATACCAATCCTTCCCGCCAGCGGTGTCGTCGCAACTTCCCGGCGCCGGACGGACCGCCACACCGGCGATGCCGAATTCGGTTTCGTTGCCCAGGTCCCAAATGCGTACCGCCGCGCCGGTGGAGAGGATCTGGCGCGCGGCGGCGGCGCCGTAGGCCTGTAGAGCGGCGAGCATGCGGTCGAGCGGGAGTGAGGTCCAGGGGCCGGGCAGTTGGATGGAGGGATAGTCGCTAAAATCCGGCGCGGGTTGGCAGCGAATGTCGCCATAAATATTGAACAAGCCCAGCTCCGGATTGAACGGCAGATGGAGCGCGGCAGCCATGTGGGCGCGCTCCAGGCCGCGATCCATGCTGTGATCGCCGGAGCCGGTGCGATATTTCTGGGTGGTGGCGATGCGCGCGTAGACTTCGTTGGAGCCGTGGCGCACGAATAATTGTTGAACCGCCTCCACGGTGGTCGCGGTGACCGCGCCGTCGGTGAACGTGGTTCCGGAATTCAGCACGGTCTCGGTGAACGGGCTCACCGAGAGCGAGACGCGAAACTCCTGCGCGCGGCCCGTGTTCGCGAGCACCAAAAGCCACGCGAACCGCACGAGGAATCGCATAGTGCGCGATGGCCGCTTACTTCGATACTCCGAAATTGTCCACCTGGACTTCCAGGAGGTGATTGACGCGGATGCCGTAGATGCCATCCGTCTTGGCCAGCGCGCCCGTCTTCGGCTCGCTGTGGACCACCGTTCCGTTGACCACGAAATCGACCTTGTCGGCGCCCACACGCACTTCGAGAGCGTTGGTGGATTTGCCGGTATCGTCCGGCTTCTTCACCAGGTCGCTGGGCGTTTTGGGAGTCACGGTGGGGGTCGCGGTGCCGTTACGGGTCTTCACCAGCCACGTGCCATCCTGCGCGACTACGAAATATAGATACGCCTGATCGGCGCCTTCCAGTCCGCTGCCGCCGAACACCAGGCCGTAATAGTTGGTGTGGCCGCTGGGCTTCATAAGGGTGAAAGTACCTTTCAGAGTGTAACTGCCGGTGACGGTATTGGCCGGATTCCAGTACACCGCGGCTTGCGGATTGGTGCAGTGGAATCCCGCGCCTTCTTTGACGAATTTGATATTGCCGGAGGCGTCAGGGTCGGACGCGGCCTGACTTCGGTCGACCCGCATCTTCCATCCCGCGGGCGATTGGGCGACAAGTGGCGCAACGGCGACGAGCGCGAGTAATGCAAGGGTAGCGTGACGATTCATGGGGACATTATAAGCTTTTGGCTGGCGTCATAACGGCTGGAGACGTCGAGCCGAGCATGAACAGAGAGCTTCGATTGCTGCGGCGATGCCAAGTTTCGCGGCAGAAGCTAATAGCTCTCCAGAAACTTCGTTACGCAGCTAGTAATTTATTGATTTCCGGTTGGCAAAGTGGGGCAGGATGGCATCCTGCGGCGACCCAGAGGGTGCCCCGGCAATCGGCCTTCCGCTGCATTGATGGTGCGGACCGGGCGGGTTACCAACCCGCCGCAGGTTGACAACCTGCCCCACTTGGCTTTCTCAAAGTTTCAGACTCCATGGTTAGCGCCGCAGGCGCGTCAGAGATGCCGAGAGCTTTCCCTACACCTCCGCGGCGAATGCGGGCGGCGTGACCGGCAAAGGGCAAATGGTCAGCGAGTCGGTCTGCACTTTGTCCCACTCGCGGAGCGCGAAACCTTGCGCTTCGAAGAACTCCCGGATGCGCGCGGAGCTCCACCCTACGATGCTCTCCATCACCGGCACCAGCACGCTCAGCGCATCGTCGCTGAGCACCGTCCGGCGGGCGATCTGGTTGATGTAGGTGTTCTCGGAGACCGCGATGGTCAACCCTCCCAGGCGGTTGACGTGCAACATCACGTGGACGTCGGAACTGCCGTCACCAACGTAGGTGATGCGATTGTGGCTGATGGGCAGGGCGGCGCGCAGCTTTTCCACCACGGCGACCTTGCCGTAGCCCGCGGGGACCCGCACGATGGACTCGATCTCGCCGGTCTCGGGCGCGTAGCGGAATTCCGTGCCGATGATGTGGTCGGCGGGAATGATTCCTTCCAGCGCCGACTGGATGACTTCCTGCGGCGCCGCGGAGACCACGTAAAAGTTGAAGCGGTGGCCATCCAGATCGTTCAGCCACTGCAGCAGCAGGGCGATATTGCCCTTCAGGCGAATGCGCCTACCCACCTCACGCAGATGCTCGCGGCGGACGCAGCGGAATTCGGGATCGTGCAGCAGCAGGTACGCCAGTTCGCCGCCTTGCTGCACCAGGTGGATGTCCGCCAGTCCGCGGATCCTCTCCATAAAGCCCTGCACCCCGATCAGTTCACTGAGGACCAGTCCGGAGTCGTTAAAACTCAGGGTCTGGTCAAAATCGCTGACAAATAGATGCTCCTTGGCCCGGATTTCCAACGTTGGCATGCAAGTCCTCCTCCCCCCTTGGATGTCCCGCCTCCACGATTAGTTGCTATAGCCAGGTTTATAGCTGTAATATCAGGTATGAATCGGCGCAAAATCAAAGACGTGCCGAACGTCCCGAAGTACCGGCAGGTGTTCGAAAAACTGTCGCATGAGATCCTTTCGGGCAAGTATCCGCCGGGCCAGAAATTTCCCAGCGAAGCCGCCCTGGTGCAGCGTTTCGGCACCTCGCGGATCACGGTGGGCCGCGCCCTGCGGGAACTGAGCCAGCGCGGGCTGGTGGAGCGCGTGGCCGGGTCGGGAACCTTCGTGGGGCGCGGCCATGTTTCCGCCGACAGCCTGGTGTTCGGCCTGCTGATACCCGACCTCGGAACCAGTGAGATCTTCGAGCCCATTTGCCAGGGCATTGCGGGCGCTCCCACGGCCAGCCGTCACGGGCTGCTATGGGGACACGTGGCCGCCGAAGATGCGCCGGCGGAAGAACAGGCGCTGGGCCTGTGCGAGCAATTCATCTCGAGCAACGTGGCCGGCGTCTTCTTCGCGCCGTTGGAGCGAGGCGCCGGGGCGCGGCCGACGAATCTGACCATCGTGGCGCGCCTGGAAGAAGCGCGCATTCCGATCGTATTGCTCGACCGTTCCGTCGAGCCGTATCCGCACCGCTCGCGGCACGATCTGGTGGGCATCGACAACCGGCGCGCCGCGTACCTGGCGGCCGAATACCTGGCGCAGCAGGGCGCTGGGCAGATTTCGTTTCTGGCCTACTCCGGCGGAGCGTCGACTATCGAAGCGCGCATTGCCGGATTTCGCGAAAGCTGCGAGGGCGGTGCAGTATATCGGGTGGACGAAATTACCGCCGACAGCATCGGCCCGGTGCTGCGGAATTTCCGGCCCGGCGATGGGTTCATCTGCGCCAACGACCGCACGGCCGGCGAGTTCATGAAAGCCGTGCTGGCGCTGGGATATCGCGTGCCGGCGCACCTGCGCATCGTGGGGATCGACGATGTGGAGTACGCCAGCCTGCTTCCGGTGCCGCTGACCACCGTGCGGCAGCCCTGCCGGGAGATCGGCGAAGCGGCCATGGAAACCATGCTCAGCCGCATCGCGCGGCCCAATCGCGCGGGCCGCGATGTTCTGGTGGAATGCCGGCTGGTGGTGCGGGAATCGGCGTAACTCCGGCCGGGCTGCGGCCAAGAAAATTTTGCCGGCGCAACTGATTTGGATGGCGCTTTCGTGTATGCTAGTCCCATGCGATTTTTAGTCACGATGCTGCTTGTTCTGGTACCGCTCTGTGCGCAGGACGCACCGCCTCCCAAGAAAGGCGGCGGCGGTCCGCCCAAGAACCTCAAGGTGCTGACCCCCGAAGAACTGCGTTCCGGCGTGATGGCGAAATATTCTGCCGCGCTGGGCACGAATTGCAATTTCTGCCATGTTCCGTCACCCGGCGGAAAGGATAGCGACGACAACCCCAAGAAGAACGTCGCCCGCATGATGATCACGATGGTGAAGGACATCAATAACAAGATGGCGACGGCGACCGGTGAGGCCGGCAAAGAGTTCGTTACCTGCTACACCTGCCATCGCGGGAAGTCCGAGCCCGACACCGCGCCGCCCGCCCAGTAAAGCAGGCACCGGTCAGCCGGGATTGCCTGCCCCAAGTTATGATGAGGCATGCGCGTTCGCGAATTGGCAGACTGGCTGGGCGCGACGTTTGA
>CAZARO010000327.1:0-6208 GCA_964487165.1 uncultured Solibacteraceae bacterium
GGCGTCGAAGCGGCCGACGAACTGGCTGCCGCGGTAGCGCAGGTAGCTTTCCACCTCGAAATCGACTTCGAAATCGAAGCCGAACGCCTCTTTGCCGCGCAGGCGGCGGCCGAATTTTTCGCGCATGGAGTCGTCGCTCATATAAGTGATGTGGCCCACCATGCGTGCCACCGCCAGGCCGCGGCCGGGCAATTCCTTGCCGTAGTAGTTGCCGCCATCCCAATTGGGGTCGGCCATGATGGCCTGGCGCCCCACTTCATTGAAGGCGATCTGCTGGGCGCTGTGGCGCGTGGTGGTGGCGATGGGGATGGCAGCCACCACGCGGTGCGGGAACGCCACCGCCCATTCGAGCGCCTGCATGCCGCCCATGGAGCCGCCAGTCACGGCCAGCAGCCGCTCGATTCCCATTTCGCTCAGCAGCATGGCCTGCAGCCGCACGATATCGCCGATGGTGATTACCGGGAACGACATGCCGTACGGACACCCGGTCTCGGGGTTGATGGAAGATGGCCCCGTGGTTCCGCGGCAGCCGCCCAGCACGTTGGAACAGATTACGAAGTATTTGTTTGTGTCGAAGGCTTTGCCGGGGCCGATCATGTTGTCCCACCATCCCGGCTGGCCGGTTTCGGGGCTGATTCCGGCGGCATGCGCGTCGCCCGAAAAAGCATGCAGAACGAGAATGGCGTTGGAGCGGGCGGCGTTCAATTCGCCATACGATTCGTAGGTCACCTCCACCGGACCGAGGGTGGCGCCGCTATCGAGAGACAGGGAATCGAAGCGCAGAGTGTTGGCCGTGACAATCATGCGAGGGAATCATCATGATACCGCGACCGCTCCATCGGGCGCGGGTGCTTAACTGATCCGGGGGCCTCCCTCGTACTAAAGCCCGCAACCGCTCCTTTGCAGTCGCGGCTCAGTAACGGGTGTCGCACGTTGGCAGCAACTTACCGAGCCGCGACCGCAAGGGAGCGGTTTCCTGGCGACTAATCCCCCAAAACCGTTAGGCACCCCTCGGGCGCGGCCCAGGCCGTTGCCGGGTGCGCACCTTACCGCTCGCGCATGCCTACCGCGGCGGCCGCGAAGGCCCACTTATCGGCGCTCTCGGCAATCAATTTGTCGGTGGGACGGTAGCCGTGCGAGCCCTCTGTTTCTACGCGAATCAGCACCGGACGATCGCATGCCTGTGCCGCCTGCATGGCTGCCGTGAACTTGAAGGAATGGCTCGGCACCACACGGTCGTCGTGGTCGGCGGTGGTCACCAGGGTGGCGGGGTAGCAGACGCCCGGCTTGACGTTTTGAACGGGCGAGTATTTGATGAGATACGCGAAGTCTTCGGGATTGGACGACGAGCCATATTCCGTCACCCAGGCGTGGCCGCCGGTGAACCGGTCGTAGCGCAGCATGTCCATCACGCCCACGGCAGGAAGCGCGACGGCGAACAGATCTGGGCGCTCGAGTTCGACGGCGCCGATCAGCAAGCCGCCATTCGAGGCTCCCATGATTCCCATCTTCGCCGGCGAGCTGTACTTTTCTTTCACCAGATACTCGGCGACGCTGATGAAGTCGTCGAAAACGTTCTGCTTCCTGCCGAGATTCCCGGCCTTGTGCCACGCCTCGCCGTACTCGGCGCCGCCGCGCATGCAGGCCGTGACCCAAATGCCGCCCCGTTCGAGCCAGGCGGGCACGTCGGCAGAGTACTCGGGCAGATTGCTGACCGAAAAGCCGCCGTACCCGTAAATCATTGCCGGATTGCTGGAATCGAGCGGCAGTCCTTTACGCCAGGTAAGGAAGAATGGCACGCGCGTGCCGTCTTTCGAAGTGGCAAACAGCGCCTTGGTTTCGTATTGCGCCACGTCGATTGGCGGCTTGGCCGCCTCGAACGGAGTACTCTGCCGGGTCTGCGGATCGAATACGAAGACCGTGTTGGGAAACAGCGGCGAGCTGAACCCGTACCATATCTCCGGCGTATCCTGCCGGCCTCCCATTTCCGTCAAGGTTCCCGTACCGGGTAGAGACAAGTCGCCTTGCGGCGCGCCGTCCAACCCGAAGAGAGACACGCGGCTTTGCGCGTCGGCCAGGTATTGCGCCACGATGCGGCCGCCGATCAGGCGGACGCTCTCGATGGCCTGCTTTCCCTCCGGTACGATGGTCTTCCACTCGCCGGGCGCCGGGTGGGCCAAATCGACGGCGATCACTTTGCGATTCGGAGAGTTGAGGTCCGTGCGCAAATAAAGCACCGGGCCGGAGTTGCCGAAGGGAGCGAATTCCGCGTCGTCCTGTTCCACCAGCGGGTGGATGGCCGCGCCCGTGTCCGGCCGCATGGCGTCGCGCAGATCGGAATAATAGAGCCGGTTGTTGTTATCGGAGCCTTTACTGAGCGAGACCAGGAGATAGCGCCCGTCTTCGGTGACATTGCCCCCAACGAACCATGTGGGTAGATCCGGGCGCGCATAAATCAACCGGTCCTGTGACTGCGGAGTGCCCACGCGATGGTAGTAGATGGTCTGGCCGGCGAGGGCCGCCTCCAGTTCTTTGCCCTTCGGCGGCTCGGGATATCGGCCGTAGAAGAAGCCTTGGCTGTCCCTGGTCCAGGAGATGTCCGAAAATCGCATCCAGTGAATTTCGTCGGGCAGGTCTTTGCCGGATTCGACATCGCGGATGTGAAGCGTCCGCCAGTCGGCGCCGCCTTGCGAGAGGCCGTACGCCAGCAGGCGCCCATCGTGCGAGGGCGTCCATTGGGCGAGCGAAACGGAGCCATCGGGCGATAAGACGTTGGGGTCGAGCACCAGGGTGGCCGGTCCCGCAATGCTGGAGCGCATGAAGAGGGGCGACTGTTGCTGCAAACCGCTGTTCCGGGTGTAGAAGTATCGTCCGCCTTCGCGAACCGGGAGCGACGTCTTGGGGTACTCCCAAAGTTGCTTGATGCGCTGGCGGAAATGTTCGCGCATGGGGAGCTTGGCGAGATAATCGAAGGTCACCCGGTTTTCCGCCGCGACCCAGTCGGCCACCTCTTTCGAGTCGAGATCTTCCATCCAGCGGTAGGGGGCGGGAACTTTAGTGCCGAAATAGTCGTCGACGACGTTGTCCTTCCGGGTCGCCGGGTAAGACGCCTTGGGAAGGGATGCCTGTTGGCAGGCGGAGGTGACGATGAGGGATGCCGCCACGGCGAGAGTTGGGTATGACGCCACGATTTTCTGCTCCACGATTGGAATCCTCAGGTTCGCAAAACTAACGATAGCAAACGTGGATCGGCCGTATTACGAATAGGTTAACTATCGTATATTCAGGTCTTAGTTTCGTTTTATGTTGAATCCGCGCTCGAAACGATAGAGAATGGAATTGTAGGTTGGTAGCTGATCATGAAAAGCCCATCGCCCTTAGATTCGACCGTGGTTTACTTAGCGGGACTGGTCCGCTCCGCCGTTACCGGTGCGATCACCGTTAGCAGGGTAACCCTGAAAGACGAGCCGGCCCGCGCGGTTCTCTCGCAATCGGTCCGCGGATCCTGGATACCGGCGGCCGTCGGCGCCTATTTTGGCGTCCTCGCCGGTGCTTCGAAGCGAGACTCCAAGCTTCCAGAGGCGTTGTGGGGTGGCGTGGTGGGCAGTGCCGTCGGGCTCGCGGGAGGCGTCTTATGGAATTCCCGCAGTGTCACCGGTGGCGTAGTGCGTGGCGCCATGAAAAGCGTCAACGCGGCCCGCGACAGGCGCTGGCTGGAACTGAATCCGGTCAACTACGGCTAGGCAGCGCGATGCTGCCTGCTGGCCATATCTTTGATCGCCCGCACCCATTCCTGTTTTGCGGAATCGTCGCTGCGGCCGGGTACCGGGTGCCAGACATTGACGCCCGTCAAAGCGCGATCTTCCGGACCCAATGCCATCACCTTGAGGTGCTGCTGCGTTTCGCGAAAATGGGCAATGAGGTCGGAAACCCCCGGCAAAGTACCCCTCACGATCAACAAATCCAGACGGCGTAAAGGCTTGCGTTCCGCCAGGAGCGCGCGCGCCTCTGCCGGGCTGAAGGCGGGCCACGGTTGGTAGCCCGCACGAATCAGGACATCTGCCAACCAAAAAACGAATCCCAGATCCTTATCGACAATTAGAACGTTCTTTACTGCGCTCTTCATTTGAATCCACAGCGGCTGCACGCCGGTTGCCAAAGCTCTCGTCTTTTGTTTTCAAGGAATGCCCAAAATGTATAGGTAGAAAATTCTTACCGTCCGTGAGTTTTTGCCGGGCTGATGCGCCGTCAATTCACGGTCTCGGGTCCTGCCACTGGCTGGCCGCCACCGTTATCAGGCTGCTCCAGGAGAGAAATTTCCTCCTCGATCTCTTGCAGTTCCGCGCGGAGCTCCGCAATCATTTCCGTCACATCCATGGAGTAGCCCTCCCATCCGCCGGAAAATCCATTGAGGCCATCGGTTCGTCGCACCAGGGTGACTCATTTTTAGCAGAAACACTCGATGGGCACCACCCTGAGGGACGCGATTGTGCGTTTATCCACACATTTTTAATTCGCGCTGCGACTATCACTTTGGTTGGCCTGGTTGTGAATATGATTGTTGAAAAAACGCGACGATGAGGAATTGCTCCGACTCATTTCTGCTCCTGCATTCTGACCCTGGCACAGGACGGCACTTTCGACATGTCACGTGTATATCAGCATCGCACGGCTTACCCGCCGCGGGATGCCGGCCGGCTGCGTATCAACGAAGCCATTGACAAATCTGATAAAACAGCGTTCTGGATCCATACGTCCTGGTATCGGGCGGGCAATCCGGAAAGCCGCGTGAAGTGGATCGGGGCGCCGCCAGGCCGGATATACTGGCGAGAATGAAGATCGCACGCTACTGGACCCGCGCCGCGGGTGAGGCCGTCGACCCACGGGGCGGGCGCATTCGCGTAACGGCGCGCGGCTGGTCCGACGAGAGCATCGATGCGGCGCGGATTTGCGCCCGCGAGACGGCCGGGCGCGTCGCCCAGCGGATCGTCACCCAGCCCAACGCCCCTCGTTACCCCTACGGCGACCGGCCGCTCCCCGAGCCGATTCTCTCGGAGTTCCGCGGGGGCGGCAGCCTGTCCGCGGCCATCACCCGCAATGCTTACGGTGCCCAGGTGATGAATGCCACCCAGATGATGTTCGTCGATATCGACCGCCAGGACTCCGGCGGGCCGGTGCTCAATGCCATCGGAAAGGTGGTGGAACGCCAGCGCCTGTCAGCTCGCGTTTACAGGACGGCTGCCGGCCATCGCGTGCTGATCAGCGACCGCCCCTTCGCGGCGAAGACTGCCCAGGCGGAGGCGCTGCTGCACGAATTTCAGTCCGACCCGCTCTATGTGCGTCTCTGCCGGCTGCAGGAGTCTTTCCGCGCGCGCCTCACGCCCAAACCGTGGCGGATTGGATTCCGCCAACCTCCCGTCGAGTTTCCCTTCGAGACCCCGGCCGATCGAAGCCGATTCCAGGAGTGGGAGCGCGAGTACCAATCGAAGGCCGCTGCCTACGCAACCTGCGCCTATCGGACTTCCTTCGGCGCGGGCGAAGTTCTGCCGGAGTTTGACGCCCTGATTCGTTTCCACGACGAGGCGACCAAGGCGGCCAGCGGCCTGCCTCTGGCGTGACGCATTCGTTGCCGCCAGCGGTTTCAGCGGCGGCGGGAGGATGCGATTTCCACCTGCATCGCCGGCCAGGCGCCGCGGGTCTCGCCCGGTAAGCGGCCCTTCGCCTTTCTCGCGGCCGAAACTTCCTGTAGAATCTCGATCGCCAGTTGCTCGACGTTGTCGAGCGCCTGCATGTCCCCGGAAAATCCCTCGGCCGGGAGCGCGGCAAGCCGGAGTGCAATCTCGGCGGCATGCCTGGCAAGTTGATCCGTCATAGCAAGAGCGGAGACACGGTCACCGTCCCTTCAAGCTCATCGTAAGGTGTTTTGCTCCCGGCGGACAGTTGGCTTTGGTTATCGAAGGTTGAGTACTAGGCCGGCGATGGTACGGTCTGCCCTTGCGATCGCGCCGTCTTTGACTCAACATAGCCATCAAGTGGTATGTGCCGGAGGGAACTACCGCCCGCTCTTTGACGAGCGTCCCACCCCATAAGCCACCTGTGCGATCCTCGGACGCAGGGGCGCTTCCCCCCGCGCGTCCCTGGCGTCTGTCTTCCGGGTGCCTAACGGTTTTGGGGGATTAGTCGCCAGGAAACCGCTCCCTTGCGGTCG
>CAZARO010000328.1:0-6202 GCA_964487165.1 uncultured Solibacteraceae bacterium
ATGTGTTGGCGCACACCCGTGTGTGCCGGGCGTGTGGCACGCGTCTCGAATCGTTGGAGACCCAGCGTGCCATTCTGCGGAAAATGGCGCAGGCGCAGGTGCCGGAAGCGCTATCGGCCCAGTTGCGGGTGATGGCGTCGCATGAGCGCGAACGGCAATTGGCCCGCGTCAGTATCCGCGAACGGATGCGGCGCCTGGCGGCGAATGTCGATCTGATGTTCGACAACCTGATGCGGCCCGTGGCCCTGCCCGTCACCGGTGGCCTGGTGTCAGCCTTAGTGCTGTTCGGCCTGATGGTGCCCACTCTGAGTTTTGCGCATAAGACCACCGGACATGAATCGTACGCCGACGCCGTCTCTGAGCAGTTGTCGAGGCGCGACATATTTCCTGCTACCTTCCCCACCGGCGCACTGGTAACCAATCCGTATGGGCAAGAGGACTCCGACGACGATTCCCCCCGAATTGAACCGGTGGATTCCACGCCGTCAGACTTCCTGAACATCGTGGACCTGACGATTGACGAGAACGGCAAAGTGGTGGATTGGACCGTGGTGAAGGGCGTAGTCACCGCGGATATGAAGAGTGTGATCCTGCTTTCCACCTTCGAGCCGGCCACTAGAATGGGCGTGGCAACCTCCGGTAAGATCCGCATGGTCCAATTCGCTCCCAGCGCCACGGTACACGGTTAGCTCCGGAGTGTCGCGGCAGAGACTCGGTCAACATTTTCTCATTCGGGGTTCCGTACTGGAACGTATTGCCGCGGCTGCCTGCCCTGCTCCCGTCGATCTGGTGGTCGAAATCGGTCCCGGCCGCGGCGCCCTCACTGAAAAACTCCTGAAGCGCGCAGCGCGCGTAGTCGCCATCGAGCTCGACCCCTTCCTGGTGGAGCACCTGCGGCATAAGTTCGCGGGCGATCCACGCCTGGAAGTAGTCCATGCAGACGTGCTCGCGACTGACTTGGCGCAATGGGGGCGCGCACCCGTGGTGGGCAACCTGCCCTATTACATTACGTCGCCGATTCTCGAGCAGACCGTGCGTGGGACCGTCCCGCGCGCCGTCTTCCTGATTCAAAAAGAGGTCGCCGAGCGGCTGGTGGCCCGTCCCGGGAGCCGCGCCTACGGGTACCTCACCGCGGCCACCGCGCTGTTCGCCACCGCGCGCCTGCTGTTCGAGGTGAAAGCCGCGGCATTTCATCCGCCTCCCAAAGTGGATTCGGCAGTGGTCCTGCTCGAGCCGCACGCTCGCGACTGGGGCGTGGACTCGGAGCCCCTGCTGCGCTTCCTGGGGCTCTGCTTCGCGCACAAGCGCAAGACCCTGCGCAATAATCTGGCGGAAACCTACGGCAAAGAAATGGTGGACGCGTGGCCGGAAGCGGGATTGCGCGCCGAGCAACTCGGAGTCGAGGATCTGGTGGAGATATATGCGAGAATAGCGGCTTCGGGAGGCGATACAGAGTGACTACCGAGCAGAATCTCGACTATGCCGAGGCCCGCAGAGCCATCGATACCATCGTGGCGGAGGTGACCCGCCGGGGGAAGGCCGCGGTGATCGCGGTAGCCGATTCGCGCGGTGAATTGATCGCCCTGGCGCGCATGGACGGCGCGCCTGTCTCTTCCATCGCGGTGGCCGGCAACAAAGCTTTCACCGCCGCGCGCGCCCGCAAGCCCAGTTTCGATGTAGGTGCCAAGGTGCGTCACCCGGAACACGGCTTCGATATCGCTTATTACGGCGACCCGCGATACTGTGGCTGGGGTGGCGGCGTTCCCGTGAAAAAGGACGGCAAGGTAGTCGGCTCAGTGGCTGTCAGCGGTTTACCGCAGGAGGAAGATATGGAAGTGGTGCTGCTGGGAGTAGCGGCTCTGGCGCAATCTGAAACAAACACCCCCGATGCGACCTAGAAAGGACACGGAGGTAACATTCAGGTAACATCAGGCATGTAAGCTGTTTCCAGCCGGGCAAATAATCGCCCGGAAAAGGAGAAACGCATATGATAGTCAGATTCGCCGCTTCAGCGGCAGCAGTTCTGTTGGCTCTGGCGACATCCGGCTCGGCCCAGACAGCCGCCGAGAGCCTGCAGAAGGGACTGTACACGCAACAAACCGCCGGCGACATTGACGGCGCAATTCAGATCTATCGCGGGGTCATCGCATCGGCCGGCGCCGATCGCGCCACGGCCGGCCGCGCGCAAATGCAGCTGGTGAGCGCGTTCCTGGAAAAAGGGGACTTCGCCGGCGCCTCACGGGAATTTAACACCTTGGTGCTAAATTACAGCGATCAGAAGGAAGTGATTTCTTCGATGAACGCCGCCATGCGGTTGGCGGCGAACATGGGCGTGGCACGTCCTGCGGGCGCGCGAAGTTCCACGGCTCCGCAGCTCACCCTGGGCACGCTCCAGAATGGCGTCTACCACCACACTAAAACGGGAACCGAGATCGCGATACCTTCCGGCATGTCGGTCACGGGAGACGGGGAATCTTCCGGTGGCGGCGAAGCCGTCATGTTGAACGACACCGCCGGGCTGTCCTATTTTGTGTGGATGAAAACCGACAACATGGCGCTGGCGGACATTGCAACGCAACTCGAGAAGGACGTCACGTATAAGATCCACCAGCGGACCGTGGACGGCGCCACGGGCTTCCAGGTTCGTTCCGGGACGGAGCTCGAATTCGCACACGGAAGCGGGCAGGCTTTGGCCGTCGCGTTCAATTTGGGTCAGGATGGAACGCAGATCGAATACGATACCTGGGCCCGGACCGAGAAGACCGAGGTTTATTTCAGGAGCATTTGCCCGGCGAGCATGATCGCCGTGGCGCAAGATCGCACGCAGATACTTGTAAAGGCAACCACCATCCCATAGGGACTCATCGCCTGTGAATCGCGCGACCAGAATCAGCGCCATCGTCCAGGATCGCAGCGCCTGGGTGATGCTCCTCTTCGTGCTGATGGGCGTACTCCTGCCTACGGCGTGCGTACTGTGGTTTATGAATGACGCGGCCCGCAGCCAGGCGGACACGGCCCGGCGGAGCGTGGCGGAAGCCTATCGGGGGCAACTGCGGCTGGTTCGCGACCGGGTCGACTCCTTCTGGAGAGGTCGCGCGGCAGTCTTGCAACTCAAATCGGGGGCGTGGACGGCTGCGGACTTTCCGCGGCTGATCGGCGCGGCGCGGGCCGATTCCGTGATTCTCCTCAGCCCCCGGAACACCGTCGAGTATCCCACTCCCCTGGCGGCACCCTCGCCCGACCCGGCGAATACGCGGCCTGGTTGGCAGGCGGCGATCGCTCTGGAGTGGCGCGGCCGTTTTGCCGAATCTGCCGCAGCGTTCGGCAAGCTCGCCGATTCCGAGCCGGATCCACAGTCGGCTGCCGTGGCCGCGCAGGCGCAGATCCGCTGCCTGGCGCATAGCGGCGCTACGGAAGCTGCCCTGGCCGCGATCCGGCGGCGCTTCAGTGGACGGCCAGCCCCGCACAGCGATCCGGACGGCCGCCTCATCGCGGCCGACGAGCAACTGCTTGCCCTCCATCTCATGAAGCCGGACGATAACCAGTACGCCCCGACGGTGCGGCGGCTGGCGGGATGGCTGAACGATTACGGCGTTTCCATGCCCTCCGCGCGACGCTTGTTCCTCATGGACGACGTGCGGGCGCTGGTACGCGATTCCGTGGCCTTTCCGACCTATTCGGCTGAACTGCTGGCGGCGGAACTGGTAGAATCGGAGCCCCTGCGCGCCGGCAATCCGGTGCTCGAAAGCAGCCCCATTCGCAATCTCTGGAGACTCACGTCGCCCGACCGCCGCGCCGTCGCCCTGTACGGTGGGGCATCCGTGGCGGCGGCGATGGACGGCCTGCTGGCAGAGCAAAACCGCCCGGGGCGCGCCCGGTTCGCAGTGTCGCCGCCAGGCGCGGCCGATACCGGGGAGTCGATTGCCGCGGGGTCCATGCTGCCAGGGTGGCAGGTGTCGTTCGCTTTGCTCGATACTCAGCCTTTCGAGGAAGCGGCGCGCCGGCGCAGGACCGCCTATCTCTGGGCCGGGTATCTGGCGGTAGCGGCCATCGTGCTGGCCGGGTTTCTGGTGGGCCAAACCCTCCGCCGGCAGGCGCGGCTGGCGCAGCTCAAGACGGACCTGGTGGCCACCGTGTCCCACGAGTTGAAGACGCCCCTGACATCCATGCGGCTGCTGGTGGAAACGCTGCTGGAGGATGGATTCCGGGACGAAAAAGCCGCGCGCGAGTATCTGGAGATGATCGCCGGCGAGAATCTCCGGCTGAGCCGGCTGATCGAGAATTTCCTTACTTTTTCGCGCATGGAGCGCAACCGCCAGAAGTTCGATTTCGCCGAAACCACCGCCGGAGAAGTGATTCAACCGGCCCTGCTGGCGGTACGCGAACGGCTGCGGACGCCAGGTCCCCATGTAGAGGTGGAGGTCGCTGCCGATCTGCCGCCTCTGTGGGCTGACCGCGATGCTCTGGTGACGGTGCTGCTGAACCTGCTCGACAACGCCTACAAATACACCCGGGCGGAGAAGCGGATTTCGGTGCACGTGTCCCGTGAAGACCGCCGTGTGGTGTTTGCCGTAAGAGACAACGGAATCGGCATCGCGCCGCGGGAGCAGAAACGCATTTTCCGCCGGTTCTACCAGGTGGACCGGCGGCTGGCGCGCAAGGCCGGCGGGTGCGGGTTGGGACTCAGCATCGTGGATTTTATCGTGCGGGCGCACGGCGGGTCAGTGAGCGTGGAGAGTTGTCTGGGCACGGGAAGCACGTTCCGCGTGTCGCTGCCCTGCGATGCCGTCTCCAGGAGGGCCGGGGCATGAGCGGAGGACGAATTCTGATTGTGGAGGACGAGCCTGCGCTGCTCCGCGGCTTGAAGGATACCTTCGAAAACCGCGGCTTCCAGGTCATCACCGCAGCGGATGGCCAAACCGGCCGCGAGATGGCGCTCCACCGGAACCCCGATCTCATCCTGCTCGACATCATGCTCCCCTATGTGAACGGCTACGAGATTTGCCGCGACGTACGAGCCCGCGGGCTGGAGATGCCGATCCTGATGCTGACCGCGAAAGGGCAAGAAGAAGATATCGTTCTCGGACTGAACCTGGGCGCCGACGACTACATCGCCAAGCCATTTCGCCGCGGTGAACTGATCGCACGCGTGCATGCATTCCTGCGGAGAAGCCGGCTCAAAGGGCCAGCCGTGGCCCGCTTCGACGACTGCGAATTGAACCTGACCTCCCGCAAGCTGTTCCGCGCCGGCAAGGAGGTGGATCTGACCACCAAGGAGTTCGGGCTCCTGGCGTATTTCGTGGAGCGAAGGGGATGCGCACTCACGCGCGACGATATCCTGAGCCGGGTATGGGGCGACTCCGTAATTGTGACGCCGCGGAGCATCGACCGCTGCGTGACCACCCTACGGGCGAAAATCGAGCGGGATCCGCGGCGGCCACGGTATATACAGACGATCCGGGACATCGGCTATCGCTTCGAGCCGGAATCCGAAGCGAACAGCTAATCGCTAACGGCTAACTCCACGCCACGGGCGCCTTATTGCATACGCTCGCGCAGGGCGGCTTTCACTTCCGTGCTGGCGCGGAACGTGCCGCGCACCTTGATGGAATGGACCGCCGCCGACGCCAGCTCTGGCGTCACTTCCTTGGTGAACATGCACAGGCCGACCACGTTGATGTCCAGTTGTTTGCCCTTGGCGACCAGTTTCTCGAGCGTTTTGCGCCCATAGATGGACGCGCCGACCAACGGCGACTGGCGCAGGAACAGCTCCTGCACCGTGTTGGTATGAGTGAGCAACTGGGTGCGGACGGCCGCCACCAGGAAGTCCGTGCGGCTGGCGTAGTGGCCCTGCTCGACGAGGAGGTCGATCTTCCCCAGGTCCACCACGCTGATATTGAAGGATACCTTGTCTGTGTCTGCCATATTCCGATCATACTCCAATTGGAATACAATTGGAATACCGAATCGCGATTGATCCTTTCGGCATCCAACTCGGCATGAAAGTGGTTTTGTACGGCGCTTCGGGCACCATTGGCAGCCGCATTCTGCGCGAATTGCTGGCGCGGGGACACGCGGTCACCGCGGTGGTGCGGGATCCCGCGAAGATTTCCGAGCCGCAAGCGGTGGTGCGCGCCGGTAACGTGCTCGATCCGGCGAGCGTAGCCGCCGTCGTCGAGGGGCGTCGGGCCGTCGTGAGCGC
>CAZARO010000329.1:0-6197 GCA_964487165.1 uncultured Solibacteraceae bacterium
CAATAATGAGCAGATCAAGGCTTTCGACGGGAAACAGGACGCGGTGATCGTGTTTCGCGGTCCCCACGGGTATATCTCGCCCACCTGCTATCAGACCACCCCGGCGGTTCCCACCTGGAATTTCGCCGTGGTGCACGCCACCGGCAAACTGCAGCCGGTGACCGAGCCGCAGGCCCTGCACGCGTTCCTCGCGCGGCTGATCCAGAAGTTCGAGAACTATGAGGGCACGGGGTACGATTTCTCGAAGGTGCCCGACAGC
Source organism: uncultured Solibacteraceae bacterium (assembly GCA_964487165.1). Classification (GTDB taxonomy): domain Bacteria; phylum Acidobacteriota; class Terriglobia; order Bryobacterales; family Bryobacteraceae; genus PALSA-129. The sequence goes on from CAZARO010000329.1 coordinate 260, forward strand.
TACCTCAGTCCGATGCTGGCGAACATAGTGGGATTCGACATGCGGATCGAGCTACTGGAAGGTAAATTCAAACTCGGGCAGGAGCGTCCCGACGCCGACAAGCAGGGAATTCTTAAGTACCTGGAGAAGGCGCGGGCGGACCGGTCGTTGCGCGATCTAACTCAGAGCTTCTACAAGCAAAAAGGATAATTCAATTAGCCGCAGATGAACACAGGATTAACGCCGATGAAAAAATTCTTATCCGTGTTCATCTGTGTCCATCCGTGGCCAAATACTTACTCTCTACACGATCGGAAACATCTCTTCCGCCGGCGCTTCCACTTCCTCCAAATCCAGGAATCGAGTATCCAGCAGCCGCGTGGGGTCGATATTGCCCATCGCCGAGAGCAGATTCTCTTTCAAATGGGGATGCTGCAGTTCCAGCTCCCCGAAAATATCGCGGATCGACCGGCGCACCGTGCCGGTCCGCTGCGAGCACCCGCACGGCACCACCGGGACGCCCAAATGCTCGGCATAAGCGCGCGTGATGTCCTCGGTGACGAAGACCAGCGGGCGAATCAGGCGGTAGTCGTGCTTGCGCGAATTGGTGACGGCCGGCATAGCGCTCAGGCGGCCAGTGAACATGGCGTTGCGCAGCAGCGCTTCGCAGAAATCGTCAGCAGTGTGGCCGAACGCGATCACGTTCGCGCCTAAGTCGCGGGCGATTTCGTATACCGCGCGCCGGCGGTAGCGGCTGCAGATGTCGCAGCCATGGCCGGGCTGTTCTTCCAGCAGGCGCAGGGAAGGCTCGTCGCGGAAATACGTCCAGTCGATGCCGCGGTGCTTCAGGTATTCGCCCACCGGTTCGATGGAGCTGAGGAATTTGCCCTGCTCCACAGTGAACGCGCGGATCGAAAAATCGATGGGTGCGCGCTTCTGCAACAGCAGCAGCGCTTCCAGCATGGTGGCCGAGTCTTTCCCGCCCGAAAGCGCCACCGCCACGCGGTCGCCATCGCGGATCATTTTGAAACGGGCAACCGCTTCCCCGACCTTGCGCAGCAGTGTTTTTTCCAGCTCCATCGCTTTTTCGATTATAGTCAAAGCAGATGGGCGATCTGCGCAGCGCACTCCGCACCCTGGGCCACAGTCCCGGATTTACCTTGATTGCCGCCGCATTATTGGCGCTGGGGATCGGCGCCAACGCGGTGATTTTCGGCGCTCTCGACGCCATCCTCCTGCGGCCGCTGCCGGTGCGGCATCCCGAGCAGCTCGTTCACCTGGTGCAGGACATTCCGCGAATCGGCCATCGCGGCGCGTACCCCTATACCTTCTACCGCACCCTGCTGGAGCATTCCACCACGCTCTCGACGGTCTTCGGCGAAGAGGAGATGCAGGATGCTATGGAGAGCCCCGCACCCGCCGAAGAGGTCCGCGTACACCTGCTGACACCGGAGTTTTTCGACGCGCTCAACGCCACCGCGATCGTGGGGCGCACCTTGACCGCGGCCGACGCCGTCGAGTCGCCGGGTGCACTCCCCGCTGTCCTGAGTTACGGATTCTGGCGCCGCCGCTTCGATGGCGACCGGCGCGCGGTGGGCCGCATCATCCAGCTTCACGGCCACACGTTCACCATCGTGGGAGTGACCGCCCGCGGCTTCAACGGCATCTCCATCGAAACCGCGCCCGATGTATGCGTACCGCTGCGCGCCGCGCCGTTACTGGAGACGCGCGGCCTCATCCACCCGGTGGAGAGCCAGGCGCTGGATCTTTCCGCGCGTTTGAAGCCCGGGGTGACACGCGAACGCGCCCAGGCGGAAGTCCGCGCCATGTGGCTCAACTCGCCTGAAGGGCGCGGAGCCAATCAGACTCAGCCGCTGCTGCTGGATCCGCTGGAATTCGGCACCTCCATCCTGCGGCAGAAGTTCACCGGAGCGCTGCGGCTGCTGATCGCCTCCGTGGGGCTGCTGCAATTGATGGTCTGCGCAAACCTGGCGGGACTGCTGGTGGCGCGTGGGGCGCGGCGGGCGGGTGAGATTGCCATTCGCCTGGCAATCGGCGCCACGCGCATGCGGCTCATGCGCCAGATGCTGGTGGAAAGCGCCCTATTGGCGCTCGCTGGAGCGGCCGGCGGCATTGCGCTGGCGTACTTCGCGGCGCCGCTTCTGGTGCGCGGCTTGCCGCCGGTCCGCGACGTGACCACCACCCGCCTCGCGCTGGCCATCGATTTCGCACCGAACGGCCGCGTGCTGCTCTACTCGGTGCTGGTTTCGGCGCTCACGGCGCTGCTGTTTGGCATCGCGCCGGCACTCGCCGCCGCGCGCGTGAGTCTGGATAGCGTGCTGCGCGGCGCGCGCGCGGCCGGAGGGTGGAAGGGGCGCCAATTCCTGCTGGTGGTGCAGATCGCGCTGTGTACCCTGCTCCTCGCCGGCGCCGGCCTGCTGGTGCGCAGCTTCCGGCAACTGCGCGACATGGATCCGGGCTTCGCCAGCGCGCAGGTGGTGAGCTTTACGGCGAAGCCTTCGCTTTCGGGATACGACGTCAAGCAGGCGGGCACGCTGCGGCAGGCGCTGCTCGAACGCGTCCGGCAAATTCCCGGGGTGGATGCGGTGGCCGCCGCGGCGCTTCCGCTGATGCGCGGCAGCGGGATGAAAACCACGATCGTGACGGCCGGCCAGCGCGCTACCCCGGCCGATTTCCTGAACAGCAGCCTCAACGCCGTGACGCCGGATTTCTTCGATACCGTGGGGATGCACCTGCTGGCGGGCCACACGCTGACGGACGCCGATGGCATCGTCCCGAAGCCTGCGCCGGTGGTGGTGAATCAGGCGCTGGTGCGCCATTTCTTTCCGGAAGGGAACCCGCTCGGCCGCCGGTTTGGCTACGGCAACGCGCAGGACCCGGCCACCGATTTTGAGGTCGCGGGTGTCGTGACCGACGCCCACTACCGTTCGCTGCGCGAGCCCATCCCGCCGACGATTTACCAGGTGCTGGCGGACGGCGATTTCACCCTCTACGTGCGCACCCACCGGCGTCCGGAAACACTGATGCAGCCGGTGCGGCAGGCGCTCGCAGCGCTCGATCCGGCGATGGCCTTCGCCGAGGTCAGGACGCTGGCCGAAGAAGTGGACGATAGCGCCGCACCGGAACGGTTGACCGCCATCCTGGCCTCGATCTTCGGGCTTTTCGCGGCGCTCCTGGCGGCCGTGGGGCTCTACGGACTGCTGGCCTACGCGGTAGCGCAGCGGCAGCGCGAGATCGGCATTCGCATGGCGCTGGGCGCGCGGCCCCGCGCGATCGCGAGGCTGGTCGGCGGACAGGCGATGGCAATGGTAGCGATCGGCGTGGCGTTGGGGCTGGCCGGCGCGCTGCTGCTGGCTCCCCTGGCGGGCGCGATTCTTTACGGAGTGGGTCCCACGGACCCGGCATCGCTGGCGGCGGCCGCGGGCCTGGTCGCGCTGGTGGCCGCGCTCGCGGCGCTGGTTCCGGCAGCGCGCGCATCGCGGGTCGACCCGGTGGTGGCGCTCAGGGAGTAAGGAAGCCTGCAATCTGAGACAATAGCGCCAGGGGACTCGAAAATGGTGCACCACGTGAAAGACCTTTCACCAGACCAGCGGCACGCCGTTGAGAACCTCCTCGGCCGAAGTGTAGCCGATGACGAATCGGTGAGCATCAAGAGCGTTCGTCCGGCAGCGATTCTTCCCCCGCAACTCTCGCCGGAAGAGCGTGCCGAGGCCCTGGAGAGACTCCGCGGGTATTTTGCAAAGGTGGACTCCCAACGCGGACCGGTGAGCGACGCCGAGGAAGACGAAATCATTAACGAGGCGCTGCGCTCGACCCGGCCAGACTATCGGCCGATTTCTTGAGGATCGTTCTGGACACGAATGCGCTCGTTCGGGCGCACGGCCGGAGCTCATCTCAGGCACGAAATCTCCTGCTGAAAATCCTCGAACTCGGGCACCGCCTGATCCTTTCTAACGAAATCCTGGCGGAGACAACCAGGGTACTCAGATACCCGAGATTTCGAGCCCTCTATGGACTCGCGGAGGAGGACCTCCTCGAGTACACGCAGTTTCTCCAAAGCGTCTCGGATCTGGTCGTTCTAACGGCAAACTACCACGCGCCCATGCGCGATGCGGCCGACCTGATCGTCTTGCAAACCGCCGAGCGCGGCGAAGCCGACATCCTGTGCACGCACGACTCCGATTTTTACGAGGCGCCGACCCTCGCTTACTGCGCCGTCCGCGGCATCGAAGTGTGCAACGAGTTTACGCTCCTGCAACGCTTACACTGAGCATTCATGCCCGCTCCCGCCCGCGTTCTCGCCTTCGACATCCTGCTCCGCGTGGAATCCGGCGCCTGGGCGTCCGACCTTCTGCTGGCGCATTCCGCCGGGCTCGATTCGCGCGACGCCGCCTTGGCCTCCGAGATCGTCTTCGGCGTCCTGCGATATCGCGCGCAGCTCGATTTCCTGCTGGAATACTACGCCGGGCGCCGGACCAAGCTCGACACCGAAGTCCGCATCGCGCTGCGCATGGGAATCTATCAGCTTCGCTACCTGGAGCGCATTCCGCCGCACGCCGCCGTGACCGATTCGGTCGACCTGGTGAAGCGCGCGCGCAAACGGTCGGCTGCGGGCTTCGTGAACGCCATCCTCCGGCAGGTGAATCGCGATCCCGTGGCGTGGCCCGATCGCGAAACGGAGTTGTCGTGCCCCGAATGGCTGTTGGCCCGCTGGGAGCGGCAGTTTGGCGCGGAAGCGGCCGCCGGAATCGCCCGCGCGGCACTCGACGAGCCCGAAAAATATACCCGCGGGACGCGCACGCAGGATATCGGCGCGCAGAGCATTGTCCCGCTGCTCGATCTCGCGGCGGGACAGAGCTTCCTCGATTTGTGCGCCGCTCCCGGAAACAAGACGGCGCAAGCGCTGGAATCGGGCGTGCACGCCACCGCCTGCGATCTCCACTACCATCGCCTGGCGCAGATGAAGACGCTGCCGGTCGACCTCGTGGTCCTCGACGGCACCCGCCCGCTGCCCTTCGCCCGCCGCTTCGACCGCATTCTGGTGGACGCCCCCTGTTCCGGCACGGGTACCCTGGGGCGCAATCCCGAAGCCAAGTGGCGCCTCACGCCGGCCGATCTCCCCGACCTGCAGGCGCGCCAGATCGCCCTTCTGCGGCAGGCGCGGGAGGTGCTGGCGCCGGGCGGACGGCTAGTTTATTCCACCTGCTCGCTGGAAGCGGAGGAGAACGAAGAGGTGGTCGCGGCGGCGGTTCCCGCGGGGCTGGTGGCCGATGCCCTGCGGCGGCTTCCGGGGCGCGATGCGGGGGACGGATTCTACGCCGCTGTGATAAAATCGGACTACCCGTAAATGGTTGAGATTGTTCCTTCGATCCTGTCGGCGAACTTTGCCCGTCTGGCTGAAGAGATTACCCGCGTCGAACGCGGCGGCGCCACCATGCTGCATCTGGACGTGATGGACGGCCACTTCGTCCCCAACCTCACCATCGGTCCGCCGGTGGTGGAGTCGATTCGCCAATGCACCAAGCTGCATCTCGACGTGCATCTGATGATCGAAAATCCGGAACGCTACGTCACGGAATTCGTGAAGGCCGGCGCCAATTCGGTGCTGGTGCATTACGAGGCCTGCCGGCACTTAGATGGCACCTTGGGGATGATCCGCGAGGCGGGCGCCATGGCTGGAGTGGTGTTGAACCCCGCCACACCGATCGCGGTGTTGGAAAACGTCCTCGAAGTGGCGGATTACGTGCTTCTGATGAGCGTGAATCCCGGATTTGGGGGGCAGAAGCTGATCCCGTATGTGCTCGGTAAGGTGCGCCAGTTGAATGCGATGCGGCGTGCAAAGCAGTTACCGCTACGGATCGAGATCGATGGCGGCGTGCATCGCGATAACCTGGCCGAAGTGGTACGCGCCGGGTGTGATTGGATCGTCACAGGGTCG
>CAZARO010000330.1:0-6183 GCA_964487165.1 uncultured Solibacteraceae bacterium
CTGCAGTAAGGCGATGCGCAAGTTTCAGTGTACCATCGGGAACTTTGATGTTTGCCGACGTGGTCTGCTAAGCTGTTTAGATTCATGAAGCTGTCGATCCTCATGCCGGTTTACAACGAACGCACCGTGGTGGAGCGGTGCATTTCGCAAGTACTCACGGCACGCCTTCCCGAGAGCATGGAGCGGGAATTGGTGATTGTGGACGACTGCTCTACCGACAGCACCTTCGACATTCTCGAACGCCTGGCCGCAGGTTTTCCGCAGATCCGGCTCTACCGGCACGAGCGCAACGCCGGCAAAGGCGCCGCCGTGCGCACCGCCATCCAGAAGGCCAGTGGCGATTTTTCCCTCATTCAGGACGCCGACCTGGAGTACGACCCGTCGGAGTATTCGCGCCTGCTGCGCCCCCTGCTGGACGGTCACGCCGACGCGGTTTTCGGGTCGCGCTACATGGCTGGCGAGCAGACCCGCATCCTGCCCTTCTGGCACTCCATGATCAATAAGGGGCTGACTCTGGTCTCCAACATGTTCTGCAACCTGAACCTCACCGACATGGAGACCTGCTACAAAGTCTTCCGCACCGACCTGCTGAAAAGCATTCCGATCCGCTCCGACCGTTTCGGCTTCGAGCCGGAAATCGTCATGAAGAGCGCCAAGCGGAAATTCCGCATCTATGAAGTGCCCATCAGCTATCACGGCCGCACCTATGAAGAGGGCAAAAAGATCGGCTGGAAGGACGGCTTGAAGGCGCTCGCCGTGATCCTGAAGTTCTGGCTGATCGACGACCTCTACGCCGCACCCTATGGCCGCGGCGTTCTCAATAACCTCACCGGCACGCCGCAATACCTGAGCTGGCTGGCGCTCAAGTTGCGGCCGCATGTGGGAGATTCCGTGCTGGAAGTGGGCGCGGGAATCGGCAATATTGCCGGCCGGCTGATGGCGCGGCGCACGCTTTATGTCGCCTCCGAGAAGGACAGCCTGCACCTGCACGCGCTCCACAATCGCTTCCTGCGCACCCCCAACGTCACCGTGCAGCGCATCGATCCGGAAGTTCCGGAAGATATGGCGGGCCTGGAGGGCTGTTTCGATACGGTGCTCTGTCTCAACGTGCTGGAATATCTGAACGATCCCGGCCGCATGGTGAGTTCCCTGCGCGCCACGCTGAAGTCCGGCGGCAATCTCATCGTGCTGGTGCCGCACGGTCGGGCGCTGTTCGGGAGCCTGGACCGCAGCCTGGGCCACAAACGCCGCTACAGCACGGCAGACCTTCGGCAGCTTCTCGAATCGCAGGGTTTTGCCACTGAGAAGGTCTACGATTTCAATCGCGCCGGCGCGCCCCCGTGGTGGGCCTACGGCAAACTATTCCGCGCGCGCAACATCAATAAACCCGTGCTGAAGATTTTCGATAAGACGGTGTGGATCTGGCGTCGCCTGGACGGCCTGATGCCGTGGCCGGGCCTTTCGCTGATCGCGGTAGCGCGCAAGATTGGCGGGGACGCGACCCCGCCGGGCGGCAGGGAGGCGGCATCGCAAGTGTCGTCCCCGCAAGGGCTGCGCCCTGGATAGTACGGCCTGCTGGCGGGCGCGGCTCGCAATGGCGCCGGAGCCTACCGAGCCGCGACCGCAAGGGAGCGGTCGATCGGCCGAATATGGCAACTCCCTCAGGAGTGGTAAAAACGCGACAACCGCTTGCTTACTTACGCGCGCGGCTCAGAATGCGGCCCCTTACAGAGCCGTGAGCGTCAGGGAGCGGATGCGCAAATATTTATGACGCTCTGTTAGGCTCTGGCAAACACAGAGGCGCCATTCCGAGCCGCGCGCGCCGAATAATGCAACTCTCCCAGGAGTTAGAATGAAAGCCGCCGCAGTGGACGCGCCCATCGCAAGAACTTCTGGCGCGGTGTTTAGCGATCATGCAAGCTGATAACTTGGCGAGGTTCTCCGCGCTGCTGTCGGGGTTCGCGAGCCGCCGGATTCTGGTGGTGGGCGACCTCATGCTGGATGAGTTCATCTGGGGCAAGGTCTCGCGTATCTCCCCGGAAGCCCCGGTTCCCATCGTCAACGTGACTGGGGAATCGTATTATCCCGGGGGCGCCGCCAACGTGGCGCGCAATCTGCGGGAATTCACCGCCCACGTGGGGATCGTGGGGATCGCGGGGAAAGACTCTTCCGGCGACCGCCTGCTCGAACTGCTGGCAGCCGCCGGCATCGAAACCGCAGGCGTACAGCGTGACGCCACCCTGCACACCACTACCAAAACGCGGATTATCGCCCGCAACCAGCAGGTGGTGCGCGTGGACCGCGAGCGGAAACCGGCCCTCACCGATGCGCAAACCGCGCACGCCATCGAACAACTGGAGGCCATGGTGGCCGGCGTGGACGCTATCGTGGTGGCGGACTACGGCAAGGGCTTCGTGACCCAGCCGCTGGCCGACCACCTGAGCCGCGGCGCACGCGAACACGGCAAGATCCTCACCGTCGATCCGCATCCGCATACGTCGCTGAACTGGGCCGGAGCGACGGCGGTCAAGCCCAATCGGCTGGAAGCGTTTATTGCCGCCGGTGTGCCCCCTTCCGAAGCGGTGACGCCGGTGCTCGCCGACGAGGCGCTGCTCGAAGTGGGCCGCCGGCTGCGGCAGCGCTGGCAGCCGCAAAATCTTCTCATCACGCTGGGCGAGAACGGCATGCTGCTGTTCGCCGGAGACGCTCCGCCCAGCCACACTCCCACCCGAGCCAAAGAGGTCTTCGATGTTTCCGGCGCGGGCGATACGGCTATCGCCGTCCTGACGCTGGGACTGGCCGCCGGCGCCACTCCCGCGGAGGCTGCCGAACTGGCCAATCGGGCCAGCGGAATCGCCGTGGGCAAACTGGGAACGGCTACCGTAACCCTGGACGAATTGGAGGCGAGTTTTCGGTCCCAATGAGCACTCCCGCCGTATTTTTCGACCGCGATGGCACCCTCATGGAAGAGGTTCATTACTGCGGCGACCCCGCCAAGGTCCGCGTTTATGCGGGCGTTTCCGCGGGACTGCGCAGGTTGCGAGAGGCCGGTTTTCGAACCTTCATCGTCAGCAATCAGGCCGGCATCGGGCGAGGGTTGATCACCGAGCAGCAGTATCGCGCGGTGGAGGCCGAGTTGACCGCGCAGATCGGGGAAGGCTTGATCGACGCCTCTTATTTCTGTCCGGACATGCCCGGAACCCCGTCCACCCGGCGCAAGCCCGAACCCGGAATGTTGTTTGAGGCAGCGGCCGAGTTCGATGTCGACATGGCCGCTTCGTACATGATTGGCGACAAGGCGATCGACGTGGAGTGCGGGAAACGCGCCGGAGTTAAGACCATCCAAGTACTGACGGGCTACGGAGCGGAGCAGGACTGCGCCGCGGACTTCCGCGTCAAGGATGTGGCCGAAGCGATCGACACGGTACTCTACCGCTCGCGTTTGCCAGCGCCTTCGACAACCTCCCGTAAGTCTAACAAATGACGCGGCTTATAGGCCTTCTTTGACCAATGCGACTGGGGCTCGAACTTCACCCCCACAAAATACCCGATCTCCTGGTAGACGCAGTAGCGGACCTCGCCGACAAACTCGTGCTTGCTACATACCAGATGGAGACTGACGCCGAGGGGGACCGGCACTTCGAACTGCAGGCACGCTCCGGACGGAGAGATGTTCTCGAGAAGGGCATCGGCCCGCTGAGTCTGGCCCTCTTTATCGGTCCAGCAGGCCTCGACCACGTCTGCGCACATCATGCGAACTTCCGAACGCTTATCCCGCATACAATCATCATATCGGCGCGCCCGGCCGATATCTTTACCGGAGCAACGCCCGGCCGCCTGAATGGCTGCCTAACTACTTTCTGGCGCAAAACTCAGTTTCCGGTCGTGGCTCAGTAAGAAGTCTCGTGGAATCAGCGAGGCGTTACAGAGCCGCGCGCGTCAGCAAGCGGTCTTTGGCAATCGACGGTAAGTTTGCGCCAGAAGTAACTAAGCTAAGGCGGCTTGCAGTCGACCTCAGCCCGCGAAAGCCGCCTCAAAGGCGGCCCGCAGCTGCCTATGGCGCGAAAGTTTTTGAGAATTGCGCCTCCTTCCCATAACCAAAGCCAGTGTGGCCCGGTAACCGATCCGGGCCCATACTGCGTCTTGGTGCGTTATGGGGCGCGAACCGTTGGAAACATTTCGCAACTACCTGCAATCGCTTCCCGAAGAGCTTCTGGAGAGCGTAACCGAGGACTATGTGTGGCTGGCCGGCCTCGCCTTGGAACGCGACGGGCATTCGACCGATTTCCTTCAGCGGCGCGAGTGCTGCCGCCGGGAATGCGCGCGCCGGGGCGCTCCGCAGCTCTACGACATGGCCGCGAGCGTCGTGTCGCCCTACGCCGCCTAAGCTCTCATCGCAGAATCCCGAACATGTTCGAGAAATCGTCCGTCCAGGTACGGAACTTGCGCACCTGCCGCAGCAGCTTGGCATTCTCGTGCAGCGTGGGCCGCGCATCCCAGGTCTGGCGATCCATGATCAACGCCCAGGAAGACGTGAAACAGACTTCATCCTCCGGCGCGCCTTCGAAGAAGTACTGGTAAGCCACCTTGCCTACGGCGGCCGCGGCGCGCTCCATCACCGGCTCCAGGTCGAGATAATTGTTGGTAATGTTCACCGCCAGCATGCCATCGGGTTTGAGATGGCGGAAGTAAGTCTGGAAAGCCTCGCGGGTGATCAGGTGGACGGGCACGGAATCGCCCGAGAAGGCGTCCATCACCAGGACGTCGAACTGCTGGCTAGGCTCCGCTTCCAGGTTCAAGCGGCCGTCCCCCATGACCACCTCCACTTTCGCGGGCGTATCGCGCAGGTAAGTGAACTGCCGGTTGGCGAGATCGACCACCAGCGGGTTGATTTCGTAGATGCGGATGGTGTCGCCGGCCTGTCCGTAGGCCGCCAGCGTACCGCACCCCAGCCCCAGCATGCCGATCCGGCGCGGCTGTCCCTGCTGCGCCTGCATGGCGCGTCCCACGCCCGAATCGGGGCAGAAATACGTCACCGCCTGGTGCCGGAAAGGCTCGCGGAAGAATTGCTCGCCGTGGTTGATGGTGCCGTGGATCAACTGCAGGCTGGCGTACTGGTCGGTGGCGGGGTCGCCGTCCTCGCGCACCTTGAGCTGGCCGTAGAAATTGCGCTCCGCCAGCCGATATCCGCTGGTCATTTCCTGCATCACTCCCAGCAGGCCGGCCAGGTAGCTGCACACCACTACCACCAGCGCGCCGGCGGCCAGCCATTTCCAGAAGCGCGGAAGGCGCCAGGCATCGGGAAAGAGTACGCGAAATATCAGCAGGGCGCACAGTGCCAGGCCGATGGGAAATTCGTCGTAAGTATGGAAGATGGTGGGCGCCAGCAGCCCCACGAACAGGCCGCCGCACACCCCGCCCAGCGAGACCGAAACGTAGAAGCCCGTGAGGTAGCGCGGATGCGGCCTGGTGCGTACCAGCTCGCCGTGGCACACCATGCAGCAGAGGAACAGCGCCACCGCGAAGAGGATGATGGAGGTGCGCATCGGCAGGTTCTGAAAGAACAGCACCACGGGGAGCAGGAAACCGGGACTGGGCAGATTCTGGCGGAACGGCCACAGTTCGTACGCCATGAAGGTGAGCGCGGCGGCCACCAGCGGCAGGAAGACTTGGCGCCGGTAGAAGCGCGGCGCTTCGAAGCAGATAATGAAGCTCAACAGGTAGACGCTCAGCGGCAGAATCCAGAGGAACGGGATGGCGGCGATGTCCTGGGTCAGATGCGTGGTCACCGCCAGCAGCAGCACTGAGGCGCAGGCGGAAAGCATGAGCCACAGGAAGCGGTCGGTGGAGGGCGGTGGAGCACCGGCGTCCATCGCGGCGGGCGCGTCCGGCGCGACGACGGGCTCGCGGGACGATCGCCATGCCGTGAACGCGCAGAGGGCCGCGAAGACGACGTATCCGGCCGACCAGGCCATCGCCTGCATGTGCGTGGGCAGATTGGGTTCCACCAGCAGCGGATAGCTGAGCAGCGCCAGCATGGAAGCGCCGTTCGATAGCGCGAACAGACGATAGGGCATGCCGCCGCGGTGATGGCGCGCGTACCAGGCCTGCAGCAGCGGGCTGGTGGATGAGAGCAGCCAATACGGTGCTCCCACGGTGACCGCCAGCAGCGCCAGGATGCGC
>CAZARO010000331.1:0-6178 GCA_964487165.1 uncultured Solibacteraceae bacterium
AGGTGTCCTGCATATCGCGCGCGGGGTGGTCGGGCGGGATGTTGAGGGCGTCGAAATTGTGATATTCGTCTTCCACCTCGGGGCCATCCAGCACCGCGAAGCCGAGCGAGCTGAACAGGTCTTCGAGCTCGCGCTGAATACGCGTGATGGGGTGTAAGTGGCCGCGCCGCGGCCCGGGAGCGGGCAGCGTGAGATCGAGCCATTCGGCGTCCAGGCGCTGGCGCAAGGCGGCGTCGGCCAGGGTCTGCTTCTTGGCGGCGATGGCCTGTTCGATATTCTGCCGCGCGCTATTGAGCAGCTTCCCGAAACCGGCGCGCTCCGCCGGCGGGAGCTTGCCCATTTCCTTGCCGGCCTGCGCCAGCGGCCCTTTGCGCCCCAGCGCGTCCACGCGGACGGCTTCCAGTTCCTCCTCCGACGCGGCGGCGGCGATGCGCGCGAGGGATCGGGCCTCCAACTCCTCTATGGGTTGATCCAGCATGTAAGTGTGAAGCCTTCCATTTTAGCAGGCTGGCTTCACATGGCATGGCACCTGCTTTACCTCGTCAGGAAGGAGCATAAATGCCCGTCCTGGAGCGGCGCGCAGCGCGCGATTGGTGTCGCTGCGCCTCACTCGTTGTGGCGCTTTGCACCATCGCGCACGCCGCTGGCGCAAGATTTGCCGTCGTGCTTGGCGGGTCCGGGCAGGATTACGCCGCCTCGGTAGCGTCCGACGCTTCCGGCAACACTTATATCGCGGGATTAACCTACTCGCCCGATTTCCCGGTAACTCCCGGTGCGTTTCAGACCATCATCGGCGGCAACGGAACGCTCGCCAATCCCGACAGCATAGCGAGCGACGCCTTCGTCGCCAAGTTCGGCCCCGACGGGGCGCTACTGTGGTCGACTTTCCTCGGAGGCAGTGCCGACGATTACGCCACCGGCGTGGGCGTGGACGCTTCCGGCAACGTGGTGGTCACGGGATGGACGCGCTCCCTCGATTTTCCGGTGCTGAACGCCGTGCAGGCCACGAATCACGGCGATTGGGACGCCTTCGTCGCCAAGCTCGATCCCACCGGAAGCAAGCTGGTCTACTCCACTTACCTGGGAGGGCCGAGCGCTGACGGCGCTTACGCCCTGGCCCTGGATGGTTCCGGCAACGCCTACGTGACGGGACAAGTCTCGGGCGCGGCCGGCTTCACCGGCTTCAGCAGCTCCGCCAGCGGGTTCGGTATGTTTGTCAGCAAGCTGAATCCGCAAGGCGCGCTGGTGTACTCGTTCTTCCAACCCAATGTGACCTTCGCCGCTCTGGGAGGCGCCGCGGCCATCGCGGTCGATTCCGCCGGCAGCGCCTACGTCACCGGAACGGCCTCTGCGGCCTTTCCCATCGTCCCCACGCAGAGTTTCGGACCGCAAGGCACCACGCAGGCGCTGGTTTTCAAGCTCGCGCCCGATGGATCGAAGACTCTCTACGTGACTACCCTTGGCGGCAGCGTGGATGCCGGTGGAATGGCCATCGCGGTGGACTCCACCGGCGCCGCGTACGTCGGGGGAATCACTACGTCGATCGATTTCCCGCTGGTGCATCCGGTGCAGAGCACGCTGGGTGCGCGGCCTCTGTGGAGCAGCACCAATGGCAGCGCCACCTGGGCTCCGATCGACAATCTTCCGTTCGCGTTCCTGCAAACCTTATTAGCCGATCCCACCACGCCCTCTACGCTCTATGCCGGCACCACAGACCGCGGCCTTTTCAAGAGCACCAATGCGGGCGTCACCTGGAATAATATCGGCACGGGCATCGCCGGCAACATAATCCAGGTGCTCGCCATCGATCCGGCGCAGCCGCAGACCCTGTATGCCGCCACGGGTCCGGGCGTGACTCCCGGCGTAGTCTACAAGAGCGGGAACGGCGGCAGCAACTGGAGCGCGGTCGATTCCTCTTCCGCCGGCGAGGCCCTGCAAGTGGCCATCGACGCGCAAAATCCCAATAACATCTACGTGGTCTGGTCCAACCAGATAACCCGCAAGAGCACCGACGCCGGCGCCACGTGGAGTAACTTGCCCTTCCCCGGAACTTCAATTACATCGCTGGCGCTCGACCCGCGCGTGAGTGGCAACATCTACACCTATTCCGCCGCGATCCCTGTAATTCCGGGCTTTGGAATTGGAGGCCCCCCGCCCACCGGTACGCCCCCGTACATCTACCACAGCACCGATGGCGGCGCCACCTGGACGCAGATCCTGAGCCCCTCGCCGGCATCGCCGGGCTGGATCATCGATGGCTCGACCTCGCCTTCCACGGTCTACAACGGCCTGGCCGATCGCAGTACCGACAATGGCGCCACTTGGACGATGCTGCCCGCGTCGGTAGTGAATGGGGGCGACACCAACGCGGTGGCTGTCGATGCCGGAGGAACGCTGTACGCGGCCGTGTACAACGCCGGTATATATGCGTCGCACGACCACGGGCAAACCTGGGCGCTCATCGGCTCTCCCGTCCCGGTGTCGACCGCCTCGGGTCAATTCGTCAACATCGTCGGCATCGTACCTGTGGGCACGGCCGGCACGCTGTACGCCATCCTGCAGAACTATCAGAACAGCGCCTTCGTCACCAAGCTGAGTCCCGATGGATCGAGCATGGTCTTTTCCACTCTGCTCAACGGGCATCAATCGCTGGAGGCCGTGGAGGACTACGCCGCCGAGCCCGGAGTCTTCCTCACACAGAATTGGATTTCCGGCATCGCGCTGGACTTCTCTGACAACGTGATCGTGGCGGGCGGCACGCGCGCGGCCGATTTCCCGACGGCGAATCCCGAACAGTCCGCCAACGCGGGATATGCCGATGCATTTGTCGCGACTCTTGCCGCTGACGGCAGTAAGTGGACTTACTCGACTTACTACGGCGGCTCGCACGACGATTCCGCGCTGGGGGTGACGGTCGACGCTCAGGGCAACGTGGTATTCGCCGGACAGACGTGGTCGCCCGATTTTCCCGTCTCGGGCAACGCGCCGCCGCACTACGGCTACGGCCATGCATTCGCGGTGAAACTGACACCCGCGTCGCCACCGGCCATCGCCTCCGTGTTGAACGGCGCCAGTTTCCTGCCGGGCATTGAGGCGGGATCGTGGGTCACCATCAAGGGCAGCAATCTCGCTAACACGACGCGCACATGGGCGGCGGCCGATTTCGACGGCGCCAACCTGCCCACGTCCCTCAGCGGCGTAAGCGTCACCGTCGACGGCCAGCCGGCCTTCGTGGAATACATCAGCCCCACGCAGATCAACCTGCAGGCGCCCGCGGATGCCACGCTGGGCACGGTCAACGTAGTGGTCGATAACAACGGCGCCCTCAGCGCTCCCGCCACGGCGCAATTGCAGACCTTCGCGCCGGCGTTCTTCGAGGCCCTTCCGGCGACGTACGTCATCGCCTCTCGCCTGCCGGGCTACGCAGCGGTGGGGACGCCATCGGCGCCGGCCACTCCCGGCGACACGCTGGTGCTGTGGGGCACGGGCTTCGGCCCCACGACTCCGTCGGCCGCGGCTGGCACGATCGTCAGCGGTACGCCGGTGGCGACCACACCGACGGTGACGGTAGGCGGTGTGGCGGTCCCGGTGCTGAATGTGCTTCTCACTCCCGGAACGGCGGGCCTCTACCAGATCACCATTCAGCTTCCCGCCAACGTGCCCACCGGCGCGGTGGCGATACAAGCATCGGTGGGCGGCGCGCAAACGCAGGCAGGCGCGACGATCTTTGTGGCAGGCCAGTAGCGGGAGGGGCGCGTTCATCCATTCCACTGTGCGACTGGCGAATCCACTGTGCGACTGGCGAAGGAAAACCCGTGACCGTCAGCCTCTGACGTAACCGTGTGGGTCGATGTTGATATATCCCTCTGCTGCCGAGGAGTGAAGCGTCCCGGCACCGTCAGTGACGGAGAATTTACGGCCCTCGATATGCTTGATGTCGTAATGAAAGCCATCCGGTAGGCGATAGGAAAACTTCCACCCGCGCGGAAATGGAGCTTCGGCGTGCCGAGGCCCGTTACGGCCGAAAATCAAGTCTCGGTCGTCAATCCATTGATAGTGTTCCTGCTTTCGAAGATACACGCGGATAAACTCGCGGACCGCCTTTACCGCACCCTCGATGTTCGCTTGGTCCCCGTAGCTGCGTGCATGACGCCAGAGCTGTTTGTGCCCGCGGCCAACGCTGAATGAACACTCGGGCAGGAGCAGGGGCGATCCCAAGTCCATCGGTTTTATGCGAGATGACCACTGCTCTTCTTCAGCAGGATCGCCGAACAGCCTTTCCAGGAAATGAGTAGGATTTGTTGTGGCGAGGCAGTTTAGGGACCTGACAAGTTGGTCACACCATCGGAATCGGAAATATGGTGCGATCTCGACCGCTAACTCAGCTCGATTTTGCTGTGTCGAAAACCCCAGGATGTGCGGGCTCGGATGTGTGTCAGCGACTTGGCAAGCCTGCCGAACGGTGCCTCGATTAATTTCCGGATTTTTCCTCGGGCCTGGAACGAATACCAGGGACCACACGTTTGATAGCCCGCCACGCGAACCCAGAGCGCTACGCAGCCTGGCAACGTATGGAGCCGGAATGCCGAGCAGTATTGCAGTCTCCATTCAGCTGAAAGCTATCCTTGTATTACCTTCAGAACAATATCGAGCGGAACCGAGATTCGACGCAGGTCCTCATCGGTAAGCGATTCCACCAATCGCCCAAACAGATAGCGCTGATTCTTAGTTGCTAAATCATCTCCAGCTTGAGTTGGCGGCTTAGATGCGTCGAGCGACGAAACCCATTCCTCGTGCCAGGGAACGCCTGATGCGGTGCACCAGGCTCTAATTCGGCGAACGACAGTTTGAAATCGGTGCTGGTGCCACATCTGCGAAAGTCCGTGGGCCTTAATGAGCTTTGAAAAAGATCCGAGGCCGGAATGGGCATCGAGGCTTGAGGCGATCCGATTCTTCGTCTCTTGCGCTAGATCGGCCGATTGAACGAAGGACTTCCGCTCGCTCAGTTCTTGCTCCAGAGTCGAGGCAGGAATCTTGACCAGTTCGCCCGACCCCGAGAGTTCGGCGGGCAGCAACCAAACGACAGCGTCATCTGAAACTACGTACCACGGTTCTGAAGGTGGTACGCCGCGTGGAATTCGAGTAAACGCCTCGAAGATATCTTCCCTGAGCCGCGCGGCGCCACTCTCTGGCGCTTCAGAGAGAAGCTCTGGCATATCAGACGGCGCGGCGAGAAGATCCCTGCCCTTTCGGCGCCGAACAAGCACGATCGAATCGAAATGCTTGAGGAAGTCTCCGAATGATTCTTGCTCGTGCCCACTGGGCGGATATGGAAGACCCCGTGACTGCGCACTCTTGACAATCAATTCACGGAGTTTGGCCCCCGGCACCGGACCGCTGGACGTCTTTAGGCCAGCGGCTACCGCCTCTCTGACGATCTCGTTCCAGGCTTCATCCATGCGGCTGAAAATCGAATGGGGCCTCGCGGCCCCATTTCAAATCTATCCACCTCGCTAGACGGGCTTTAATTTGCGGTCGGTTGGCTAGTCGCTGTGGGAGCGCCCTAGGCCGTGCCGCGCCGGTCTCTCGAACCTTCCGGCCCAAATGACCAATATGCCATTCGTTGCGGAATTAACCTCAGGATAGCGCACTTGATGAGTCCTCGCCAGAAAGCTCATCAATCCAATCCCACCGCTTGCCCCTGGCGTAACATGAGTGCAGCCATGACACGACGTGAAATCCTCCTCTCTCTGGCAGCTATATCTGCGAAAGCGAATGGCAACGAAGTCGTAATCCGCCCGCGTGAATATCCCGAGGCGCTACGGAACCCGCTCATGGGCTTCCGGCCCGACTACACCAGGGCGCGGGCGCACGCCTGGGCCACGCTGGCCAGGTGCTACGTCAAATGGAATGAAATCGAGAACAGCGCCGCCGATGGCGTCGGGAAGATCCGGGAATTCAGCGACACCAAGTGGAGCGGCCTCGCGGAAGCGAACATAAAGGTGGTCCCGCGCGTCCACCTGGAGTGGCCAAATCGGGGTAAGTACTGGCCATCCGACATGACAACCGGAGACTACTCGAGTCCGCAGTTCAAGCAACGCGTCGCCGGATTGATCCAGAAGCTCGGCCGCGCCTGGGACAACGATCCGCGCGTGGCCTTCATCGAGATGGGCCTGAT
>CAZARO010000332.1:0-6174 GCA_964487165.1 uncultured Solibacteraceae bacterium
CGTTTGGGCCGACCGCCACGCTGATGAGCTGACCGAAAGATGCGCTGTTCGCCGGGAACGGCGAACCAGGGTACCTTACGTCAGATCCCGCGACAGTGGTAATAAGTTGCTGTCCGCGGCAGAACATTGCCGCACAGAAGAAGATTGCAAGCGAAACGGTCCCCCGGTCGTAGCGCATATTGGAGAATTCTACCACTGCTTCCGGGCGATAGGACTGGCGTAAACCGTGCGCGGCGGTTGAGCGGTACTGGCTCTCCGCAACGCCTAGGGTTGGCCCGGAAACAGGCGCCCGATCCGGGGCGCCAGGCGCTTCCTGCCATAAGTACTGAACCTCAACCCGGAAACGGCCCATAGCGCCCGTAAACCGCTTGACCGCCACGCCGGCCAGTCGAGTATCATTGAATGAGTTCTAAGGTGTCTTGTGTCCACCCTCCACGGTCGAGCCAATAACGCTATCCCCGAGCGAATCGGCAAGTACGAGATCCGGCAAGAACTCGGGAAGGGTGGATTCGGCCAGGTCTTTCTGGGGTTCGACCCGACGGTCGGCCGCCAGGTAGCTATCAAGGTCCTCGCTTCCGACGGCGATCCCAACAGCTTGCGCCGATTCCGCCACGAGGCCAGCGCCGCCGGAAACCTCCATCACAAGAATATCGTTACCATCCATGAGTTCGGCGAAGACGGCGGCACCTTTTACATCGCCATGGAGTATCTGGAGGGCCGCGACCTGCAGCACATCATCGCTGCTCCCAATACTCTCTCCATCCTGGACAAGATCCGAATCATGTCGGAGGCCGCCGAAGGCCTGCAGTGCGCTCACCTGAACGGCATCGTCCACCGCGACGTCAAACCCGCCAACATTATGGTTCTGCAAGACGGGTCGGTCAAGCTGATGGACTTCGGAATTGCCCGGCTGACACGCGACCACTCGACCCGCCTTACCGAGACCGGCTTTCTGATCGGCAGTGTCTTCTACATGGCGCCGGAACAGCTGAATGGCCGGGAAATTGACGCCCGCTGCGATGTCTGGGCCTTCGGCACGATTTACTATGAGCTGCTGTGCGGCCGCCATCCCTTCGAAGCACCGGACATCGCTTCCGCCATCGTCCGCATCATGCAGTACGAGCCTAAGCCCATCGAGTCGGTTTGCCCCGAGTGCCCCAGTGAGCTGGCCGCCGTAGTGGCCCGCCTGTTGTCCAAAGATCGCGAGGCCCGCTACCAGAATTTCGAAGAGGTCCTTTTCGATACCGCGCCCATTTTGCTGGCCATAAAATCCCGTCAAACACAGCAGTTCGCCAACCAGGCGAGCGACCTGGTGCGCAAGGGGGACCTGGATACGGCGCAGTCCCTGGTGAAGAAAATCCTCCTGCACGACCCGGCTCACGAGCAGGGGCGCGCACTGTGGCAACAACTTCAGTCCGAGTTCCGGCACCGTTCCATCCGCTTACGCTCGCAATCTTTGATTGAGCAGGCTGACGCGGCCGCTGCCGCGCATGACTACGCCGCGGCCATTGAAGCCCTGGAATCCGCGGTTCGCGTCGATCCGGCCAACACTGCGTTGCCGGCGCGGCTGGCCGAATTGCGCGCCGCCAAGCAGCGATCCGATCTGGCCAGCCACCTGGTGTCGAGCGCCCGCGAGAATCTGCACGTCGACAACCTTTCCACGGCCTTCCAGTTGCTCGGTGACGCGCTCGCTGCCGAGCCCGGCCACTCCGAAGCCCAGCGCCTTTTGAGCGACGTCCAAGTCAAAATCTCGGAGCGCGACGCCCAGAAGCGCCTTCGCGAAGGTCTCGCCAAGGCCAACGGGCTGATGGCGCTGCAATCGTTCGACGAAGCTATTGCCACCTTGGAGGCTTTGTCGGTCGAAGCCCCCGGATCGGAGCAGGTCCGCGCGGCGCTCGACGTCGCCCATCGCGAGCGTGACGAATACAATCGCAAGCGCCATATTCAATCCGAAGTCGAGGCCGCAAAGAACGAGATCAAGTCCAGCCAGTTTGAGGCCGCCATTGCCCGCCTGGAGCCGCTGGCGAACCAGTCGCCGGGGCAAAGTGACATCGCTAGCCTGCTCACCTACGCCCGCAGCGAACTGGCGGCCGCGAAGCACATGGCCAAGATCAGGGCCGCCGCCGAGGGAGCGTGGAAGCTCCTCAAGGCCCAGGAGTTCGATAAGGCCCTGTCGGAGGCGGATGCCGCACTGATCGCATTCCCGGACGACCCGGCCCTGCTCCGCCTCCGTCAAGCCATTATCAAGGAGCGCGCGGAACGGGAGCAGGCCCGGTTTGTCCAGCAGGTTTTGGCCGAGTCCGCGGAGCTGGAAAACAAAGAACGCCTGGAGCAAGCCGGGGCGGCCCTCGAAAAAGGGCTGCAACGCTACCCGTCCGAATCTTCGCTGGCCACTGCCCTGGCGCGCGTGCGGCAGAAGCTGGTTCAGCTTAGGGAACGCGCGGAACGGGAGCAGGCCCAGTTCGTTCAACAGGTTCTGGCCGAGTCCGCGGAGCTGGAACGTAGCGACCGCCTGGAACAAGCCGGCGCATCCCTGGAAAAAGCGCTGCAACGGTACAGTGCCGAGCCCTCCCTGTCGGCTGCCTTGGCGCGCGTACGGCAGAAGCTGGTCCTTAAGGAGCGCGCCAAGCAGGAGCAGGCCCAGTTCATTCAGCAGGTTCTGGCCGAAGCTGCGGGATTGGAACGGATGGGCCGGTTGGAGGATGCTTGCGCAACCCTGGAAAAAGCGCTGCAGCGCCACCCGTCCGAATCTTCGCTGGCGGACGCCCAGGCACGCATGCGCCAGAAGCTGGCTGCAAAGCAGGAGCAGGAACGCGCGCAGCGGGAGCAGGCCCAGTTCGTTCAGCAGGCTCTGGCCGAATCCGCGGAATGGGAGCGAAAAGGCCGCCTGGACGAAGCTTGCGCGACCTTGGACAAGGCGCTCCAACGCTACCCTTCCGAGTTTTCGCTGGCCGATGCCCAGACGCGCACACGCCAGAAACTCATCGCCCGGCAGGAGCAGGAACGCGCCGAACGAGAGAAGGCCCAGTTCCTTCAGGGTGTCCTGGCCGAATCCGCCGAATGGGAGCGTAAGGGCCGCCCGGAGGAAGCTTGCGCAGCCCTGGACAAGGCGCTGCAGCGCTACCCGTCCGAATCTTCGCTGGCCGATGCCCAGGCGCGCATGCGCCAGAAACTGACCGCCAAGCAGGAGCAGGAACGCGCCGAACGAGAGAAGGCGCAGTTCGTTCAGAAGGCTCTGGCCGAATCCGCGGAATGGGAGCGAAAAGGCCGCTTCGAGGGAGCTTGCGCGACCCTCGAAAAAGCGCTGCAGCGTTACCCGGCCGAACCCTCGCTGGCAGAAGCTCTGGCGCGCACCCGCCAGAAACTGGCCGCCGCGCAGGAGCAGGAACGCGCGCACCGCGAGCAGTCCCAGTTCGTCCAGGGCGCTCTGGCCGACTCCGCGGAATTAGAGCGTAAGGGCCGCCTGGAGGAAGCTTGCGCGACCCTCGAAAAAGCGGCGCAGCGCTACCCATCTGAGTCTTCGCTGAAGGATGCCCTGGCGCGCACCCGCCAGAAACTCACCGCCAGGCAGGAGCAGGAACGCGCGCAACGAGAGCAGGCCCAGTTCGTTCAGGGAGCTCTGGCGGCATCCGCGGAATGGGAGCGTAAAGGCCGCCTGGAAGAAGCTGGCGCGGCCCTCGAGAAGGCGCTGCTGCGCTACCCGTCCGAACCTTCGCTGAAAGATGCCCTGGCGCGCACCCGCCAGAAACTCACCGCCAGGCAGGAGCAGGAACGCGCGCAACGAGAGCAGGCGCAGTTCGTTCAGCAGGCTCTGGCCGAATCCGCGGGGTTGGAGAGTAAGGGCCGCCTGGAACAAGCGTGCGCGCCGCTCGAAAAAGCGCTGCAGCGCTACCCGTCCGATTCTTCGCTGGCCGACGCCCTGGCGCGCACCCGCCAGAAACTGGCCGCGCAACAGGAGCAGGAACGCGCCGCCGCGCTGGAGAAGGGACTCAGGCAAGCGGACACTTTCATCATGCAGGGGCAGGCGTCGCAAGCGACGCAAATTCTGGCCCAGATGAAGGTCGCTTACCCGGGCGAAAATCGGGTTTTTTCGCTTCTCGACCGTGCCCAGGCGGAGGAGCGCCGCCGCGCCGACCTCGAAAAGCTGCGCGCCGAGGCGCAAGGCCTTCTCGATACCAACCAGCCGGAACAGGCATACGAGCTTTTGGCCCGTGGGCGGAAGGAATTCGGAGCGGATCCAAAGTTCATTGCGCTGGAAACTTCCGCCAAGAAGATGCTGGCCCGCAACAGCGGTCTGGCGCGAGCTCGGCTGGCCTTCCAGCAACGCAATTGGCCCGCCGCTGCGACTGCCCTGGAAGCCATTCTCCAGGAGGAACCGAACGATCCGGAGTGCCGCCATCTGCTCGATCAGGTGCTTGACCAGGAGCGCACTGAACTGCGCCGCAACCGCATCGAGACTGGCCGGGCGGACGCGGAAAAGCTGATTCGTGGTCTGCAGCTCCAGGAAGCGGCCCGCCGCCTGCGCGCGCTTTGCGAGGAATTCCCGGAGGAACAGTCCCTCCGCGACGATCTTGCCCGGGCGCTCGACGCCATCGAACGCCAGTCGCGCCGTGAGGCTTACACGCAAGGCCGGAATCGGGCCGAGGCTTTCCTCAGATCCGGACAATTCCAGCCCGCTATCAGCAGTCTGGAGGAATTAGCGGCCCAGTTTCCCGAGGACCCGATTCTAAAGGAAGAACTGAAGGCCGCCCGTGAGGCACGCCTCGAACACGATCGGCGCGAGCGCTACGCCAGCGGCCGGCGCAAAGCCGCCGAGCTTACACAGGCGCGTAAACTCCGCGACGCAATCACCATCCTGGAGGCCCTGCTGGCGGACTTCCCCGGCGATTCCGTTCTCCAGGAAGATCTGAAGTCGGCTCGCGGTGCATTGGAGCTGCAGGAACAGCGCGAACAACTCGATCGCGAAGTCGCGCTGCTGGAGAAACTCTACCGTAAGGGAGATGCCCGCGGGATCAAGGAACGAGCCTCCGCTTTGCCCCCCAATGTTCAGGATGCGCGCGTGCGCGAACTGCTCCTCTGGGCCACAACCGAGTTGGAGCGCCCGCGGCAGGACAGCCAGCGCCAGTCCGCCGAATCTCTCCGGCACAAGCGCAAGCAGCGGATCATTCTCGCGGCTGTCATAGCATGCGGCGTACTGGCTGCCATTCCGATCGCCATGGTGCTTCGTCCGGGGCCTTCGCCTGAGACGCTGACCACCGACCACGGACAACTGAACTTCGCTCTCGAAGGCGGCGCGGCGCCATCTTCGCAGACGCTCCACATTGGGGGCAGCGCCGCCGGTGGGCACGGAGGCGTGCATTGGTCAGCCACGGTGAGCGAAGATTGGCTTTCGGTAAGTCCGAATCGCGGCGTAACACAAGGTCAAACGACGGTCTCGGTGGATCCTCGCCAACTTACTCCCGGGCCCCATTCCGCGTACATTCTGCTCACCAGTGAAGATGGCGCGACCAGCGTAAAGACGAGCGTGAAGGTGGTCGTGCCCCCATCGGGATCCGGCGCCGCAGCCGCGGCTTCGCAGATTGAGACCAAGCCGCAGGAGCACACGGAGGAGGCGTCGAAGAAGCCCGGTGGAGTTGCAGCGCCTTCAACAAATCGAAGCGATCCCAAAGCCGGCTCAACCACGCCGTCTACTCACTCGCCATCCAGCGTGGATTCCACCGCAGAAAAGCAGCCAGCTCACTCAGCGCCGCAGGCCCTGCCTCCGGTTACCGACTGCGGTCGCAGTTATAACCTTGCCAGGTCCGGAAGCTTGAGGTGGCACAGCAGCGGAGCGTTGCTGGAAAAGGGCGCGGTCCTGGTGATCGGGGGGACCGACGAGAACCTTATAGGGGGCCAGAAACTGGGTGCTGCCTTACCTGGTTGTGAAGTCGCGCTTAGGCCTTTGACTGAAGGGATCGTAATTGACGAGGAGCCCTCGCGGGCGGATGGATTCAAACGGGTGAAGTTGCGCAATTCCTCCTCCGCTCCCATCTCACAGATCGAAGTCAGGTGGAAAATCAAGTGATCATGCGCTTGGCTATTTTGCTTCTGGGAGCGACTCTTTATGCGGCGCAGACTTGCGATACCGCGCCCACTCAAAACCGCTTCGCCTTTGTCGTCGCCAATGGAAAGTAT
>CAZARO010000333.1:0-6161 GCA_964487165.1 uncultured Solibacteraceae bacterium
GTTTGCCAGAGCCTGCCGAGCCGCGACCGCGAGGGAGCGGTCGATCAGCCGAATACTGCAACTCTCTTTACCGCACTTCCGCCTTCGCTTCCACCATGCTCTTCAAGCGAGCCATGTCCATCGCCATCTTCTTCTCCGCCTGCGGGGTAATAAGAGGCTCCAGTAAATTGGAGAACCATTGCATGTATTGAGCATGGGAGCGCGCCTCTACGCGCGTGCGCCCGCTGCCCAGATCCACCAGCCGGTACGACGCCTCCTCATGGAAGAGCCCCTCGGTATCGGCAACCTGGGCCGTCAGGCGCGAAGGCGGCGCATATTCGGTATACGTTTCGGCGATCTGCATCAGCATGCCGCCGTTATTTTCGTCCTTCATCACCAGAACCCGCTTGGCGCCGAGCCCGTGTGTCTTCTGCGGATCGGGATACTTCACGTCGACCATCCAACTTATCCACTGCTTGAGCTTGTCGCCGTCGTCGAGCCAGGTCCACACCTGCTCGGGCGGCGCGTTGATCTCCACGGCGGCGACCGCCACGCCCGCGTTCGCCCGATGGTCCAGCACCAGCAGCGTCACCGTCGGCACAATTAGCAACACCGCTAACACGATTGCAATCCGTTTCACCCACTTCATCGCGATCTCCTCCAGGCAAAGACAGCCATCGAACTGGCGGGCGCGGCTAGAATCACCAGGCCCGCGTAAAAGAGCGGCGCGGTGGCGGCACTGCACCACAAGGCGCCCGCGGCGCCAACGGCCGCCGCCAGGGCCACCCCCATGGCCCGGACGAAACTGCGCGCCAGCGAGCCGCAGACCGCCGCGCACAGGCACACGCAGATCACGTTCGCCGCCCAGAAGCCGGGCGCGCGCTCCAGCCCGTCTTTGAGCGGGATGTGAGAATACACGAAACTCCACAGGCGGTCGAGCACCAGCAGGGGCATGGCCACGGCCACCAGCGCGGCCGCCACCAGGTGGGCCGCTTCGCCCGACCGGAAGCGCAGGCCCAGGAGCGTCGCGGCCGACCGCAGCACCTGCCGGACGTACCAGCGGGAGCCTGTGGAGCGCCCATGGGCCGCGCACAGCAGCAGGAATTCCTCGTGCAGGTCGCCGGCCACGAATTCGGCTTGGTTCTCGCCGGCCACCGCCCACAGCACGAGTTGCGCCCACGCCGGCGGCTTCATTGCGAGCCTCCAGGCAGCGGGAACTGCAAGCCTTCGAGCATACTCGCGAGGTCCTGCCGCGCGCGGTTAGCGGCCTCCATTCCCGCGCCGGTGAGGGTGAAGGAGCGCTTGGCGCGCCCGCCGCGCTCCGGCGTAGGGTCGCTTAACGCGGCCGAGAGCAATCCTTTATCGGCCAGCCTCTCGAGGGTGGCGTAGACCGCTCCGATGGTGACGTCCCGCCCCGTGCGCGCGGCGATTTCCTGGCGCACGCGCATGCCGTAGGCGTCACCGGCCAATCGCAGGACGGCCAACATTACCAGGTATTCGAATTCCCCGAGTGCTTCGCCCTTCGGCACGATTTCTACATACTAGAGAAAATGTTTGGTGCCGTCAAGAGTTTTCTTGCCAGTAAAGGTTTCCCGCCGATCGGCCGATATACAAAGGCGTGGAGCTTTTCGCGTCCAGTTTGCTCGGTCGCCAACCTTAAAGGTCACCCATGAACATGACGGTCAGCCGGAAGATCATCTTCGTTTCTAGCGCCAGCGTGCTGCTCAGCACGGTGGTGGCATTGGTCGTACAAAGTATAACGATTCACTCGCAAGGCACTGAACTGACGAAGAATACCATGCGGGCGGCGGTGCTGGCGGCGGAAAGCATGCGGGCGTCCATATCTTCGCTGCGGGCCAGGAACTCGTTCGACGATGCCGCCATCCTGCAGGAGGCTAAGAGCGCCAGCGATTTTCGGCAGACGCGGCTCTACGATACCGTCCCGGTGGTGGCGGCCTGGAAGTCCATTGAACAAGTGGCGCGCCAGGAGGGCTTCGAGTTTCGCGTTCCGAAGCGTCACGCCCGCAATCCTCAGAATGAGCCCAACGCGTCCGAAGGGGCAATTCTGGATGACCTTGAAAAATCAGGCCAGGCGGAATATTTCCGCGCGGACCGGGCAGCCAACCTGATTGTCTACGCCCGGCCCATCCGCCTCACCGCGGATTGCCTGGTCTGCCACGGTGAGCCGGGCAATAGTCCTACGCACGATGGCAAGGATGTGCTGGGGTTCGCCATGGAAGGCTGGCACGAAGGCGAGATCCACGGCGCATTCGTGCTCACCGCCCACCTCGATCAGGTGGACCATGTCGCTTCGGCGCGCGCCCAGTCCAATGCCATCCGAACCACTATGCTGTGGATGCTGCCCACCGGCCTGATCGTGGGGCTGGGGTTCTCCTGGTATGGCCGCCACTCGATCGTAGAGCCGCTTCTTAGGGTGGTGCAATCCACCAGCCAGTCGAGTCTCGAAACGTCGGAAGCGTCCCGCCAGATCGCGCGGGCGTCGCAGGGCCTGGCGGAGAGCGCCACGGAACAAGCCGCCACGCTGGAACAGATCAGCGACTCGCTCTCGAGCGTTACCGAGCAGACGCGCAACTCAGCCGACGGAGCGCAGCAAGCCAAGTCGCTGTCCGACGAAACCAACGCGGCCGCAGTGCGGGGCGCCGAGCATATGAAGCGCATGGACGAAGCCATGGGCGAGATCCGGACGGCCACCCAAAGCGTCTCAAGAATCATCAAGGCAATCGACGAAGTTGCGTTCCAGACTAACATTCTCGCGCTGAACGCCGCGGTAGAAGCCGCGCGCGCCGGCCAGGCGGGTTCGGGGTTTGCGGTGGTGGCCGATGAGGTGCGCAGCCTGGCGCAAAGGAGTGCGGAAGCTGCCCGGGAAACGACCACTCTGGTGGGCAATGCATTGGAGCGGACCACCCGCGGCGCGGCCATCTGCAGCGAAGTGGTATCGCGGTTGAAAGAGATCGAAGATCGCGGCAAGCCTCTCAACCAAGCGGTCGGCGCAATTGCGTCCGCGGCGGGCGAGCAGCGGGCCAATATCGAGCGCGTCACCAGTTCGGTGGCGGAACTGAATCAGGCAATTCAGGGTGTAGCTTCCAACGCGGAGCAGAGTTCGGCGGCGGCAACCGAGCTGAACGCTCAGTCCGAGAGCCTGATGGGTGCCATCCAGGCGTTGAGCGTGCTGGTGGGCTCATAGCTCTCCAGAAACTTGGTTCCGAAGCCCGTAACTTGCTGAATTCTGGTTGACACCGGGCGTCCAATGTGGGGCAGGTTGGAAATCTGCGGCCGATTGGCAGTCGGCCTTCTGCTGTACCGATGGTGCGGACGGGGCGAGTTGCGAACCCGCAGAAGGTTGCCAATCTACCCCGCTTCAGACTCCGAGGATAGCGTCGCAGGCGTGTGGCGAGTGCCGCAAGCGGTCAACTGCCGTCGCCAAGAAGGGTGTAAGCCTGTTCGCGGAGGAGGTACAAATGAGGCTCGCCGGGGGCCAACCGGATAGCTTCTGTGAAATCCTCCGCCGCGAGCGTAGCGTTCCCGGCGCGAAGGTACAATTGCCCTCGATACTGGTACGCCTGCCATAATTTAGGGCTCTGGCGGATGGTCTTCGTCAGGAGCGCAATGGCCCCATCGAACTGTCCACCCGCCGCGAGCTGGTTGGCTTGATCGAGCAGGGTCGCCGGATCGGGATTCGCCGCGTATCTCCGGCTGCGCAGATGGAAATACGTGCCAGCCAAAAGCAGGAGACAGGCAATTTCCGCCGAGCCTGCGAATTCCCAATCGCCCAGAACCAGGCGGCCAACTACCGGAAAACTGCCGAAGAGCAGCGCCAATGTCCAGGCGACGCGGCTCCACTGGCGTCGATCCATGACTCTACGATAGCGCCAGCATGGCCTTCCAGGACTCCTCGTCCTGCCCGATACTCACCAGTTTGCCGCCGCGGACCAGCGGCAGGCGCAGCAATAGGGGCTCCCGCTCGAGGCGCGCCATCAGTTCCGCTTCCGAGAGTTTCATGTACTTGAGTCCGGCATCCACGTAGGCCTTGCCCTCGGTATCCAGGAGCCCGGTCCAGCCGAAGCGCTCGACGAATCGTTTGATCTCGCCGGGAGCGATGGCCTTTTTCTTGAGATCGACCATCTGGATCGCCACGCGCCGCTCTTTGAAAAAACGTTCCGCCGCGCGCGTCGCCGCCGAGTTTTTGACTCCGAAAACTTGTACGTTCGCCATAAAAAAGCCCGGAGCGGGGGCGCTCCGGGCCGACTCTCCAATTGAGACCGCGGTCTACTGCGGCCGCATCCAGATATCTTCGAGCACTTCCACCGAAGACGTGAACGTTTTGTCGCCGATGGTCAAGCGGACCATATAGCCACCCGGTTCCACCGGACCGCCGGTAGCGGCCGCGCCGCCGAACCCGCCGCCACCTCCACCGCCGCCACGTCCGCCGGAGACGAACGGAACGCGGCCGTTACCCGCTCCACCGCGTCCGCCGAAATTCACGGGAGGAGCTTCCGGAGTTGCCTCAGGCGTTGCCCCGCCCGCCGCAGTATCGCCGCCACGTCCGCCGCGTCCACCTCGTCCGCGTCCGCCGCCCGCGGCTGCACCGGCGGGAGCCGGCTTCTGCAGGTTCCACTGGAAGCGATTCATGCCCGCCTTGATATCCACGCAGTTAATCTTGACTGTGTCGGTGCAGGGTTCCATGGTACTGACCACCGTGGTGCCCGAGAGGAACTCCAGCTTGGCGCCCGGAATATCGGTCTTGGCCCACACACTGATGGCCGTACCGCCCTGCGGGTTTTGGCCTTTGAAATCGCGATTGGCCACCGAACGGGAGGCTGACGAATCGGTCTTCCAGAGGACCGCGGGGCGCGGATCGAACAGCACCACGCTGGTGGCGTCCTTCATCGGCTTCAGTTGTTCCAGCGGGGTAATGTCGTCCATGATCCAGAACGACCGCCCGTGGGTGGCCACAATCAGGTCCCGGTCGCGCGGATGGATCAGGATATCGTCCACGCGCACGCTGGGCATGTTGTTCATGAACCGCTTGAATTCCTTGCAACCGTCGAGCGTTACGTACAAGCCGAACTCGGTGCCCACGAAGAGCAGGTCGGGGTTGTCGTAATCCTCGCGGAGAGCTTCGATATTGCCTTCCGCCGGCAGATTGCCGGTGACGTTGGTCCACGTCTGGCCGAAGTCGGTAGTCTTGAACAGGTACGGGTGCCAGTCGTCGTAGCGATGGGCGTCGAGCGCGACGTAGGCCGTGCCGGGGTCGAAATGTGACGGCTCGATGCGCGAAATCTGGATGTATCCGTGGGGCGCAGCGAAGCTGCCGTGGATGTTGCCGATGACGTTGGTGAAGGTTTCGCCGTCATCCTTGCTGACCTGCAGATTGCCGTCGTCCGTGCCGATCCAGATGACGCCGGGGCGGGACGGAGATTCGCGGATCTGCGTGGCCAGGGAACTGGCGGCGTAGCCGTCGTGCTTTTCGGCCATGGGCTTTTCACCGGAAACGCCCATGATGGACTGTGCGGGATCCCATCGCGGGACGTTCTTGGTGAGGTCAGTGGGGTTCATCTTCCAGGTGTCACCGCGGTCGGTAGACTTGAAGAAGTATTGCGCCGCCATGTAGATCTTGGCCGGATTGTGCGGCGAGATCTCCATGGGAGCGTTCCAGTAGAAGCGCAGGGGATCGACGGTGGGAGGCGCATTGACGACGTTCGGCACCCCTCCGCGGCCACCACCACCGCCGCCGCGTCCGCCCGCCGCGGCTTCGGGAGCCGGAGTGGGCGCGTCCGCCTGCGGGGTGTTGGCCTGCACGTTGGCGCGTTGGATTTCGTTGGCCGATTGGGCCGCCTGGCCGCCGCGTCCCACTGTGGGCCGGATGCTCTTCTGCGTGCCGTTACGAAGATCGTGCCGGCTCATAGCGCCGTCCTGCGATTCGCCATAGACAATCGCCCAATCGGTGGGGTCCTGGCGGGTGTAGAAGCCATCGCCGCCGGCCACCGTGTACCAATCGCTGTTCACCGGGCCACCGGTGTAGCCGGTGCCGCCGCCACCGCCCCCTCCGCCGCCGCCGTTGGAGCGGAGCGCGCTAGGACCGCACCAGGCATTGTTATCCTGCAAACCGCCGCAGACCCAATAGGGCCGGCGCATGTCCGCCGACACCTGGTAGAACTGCC
>CAZARO010000334.1:0-6161 GCA_964487165.1 uncultured Solibacteraceae bacterium
AGTGAGCTTCGCTTCGACCACGACAGCTTTCTGCACGGTATCGGGCACCACCGTGACGCTGATAGAGGTCGGCACTTGCACCATCCAGGCGACACAAACAGGCAACAGCAACTGGAACGCAGCGACGCCCGTCAGCCAGAGTTTCCAGGTGACGCAAGGAAGCCAGACTATCACTTTCGGAACGCTCTCCAACCAGCCGCTCAGCACTTTCTCCGGCACTTCGCCGTTCACCGTAAACGCGGCGGCCAGTTCCGGCCTTCCAGTCAGCTTTAGTTCGACTACCCCCCTCGTCTGTACCTTATCCGGTACGACCGTTACTCTGGTATCCTTCGGCACTTGCTCCATCCAAGCCACGCAAGCTGGCAACAACAATTGGTTGGCTGCGACTCCGGTGACCCAGAGCTTCCATGTGATCAAAAGCCCGTGCGACGTGACTCAGGATTTGAGCCCGGGCATAGCCGACGTTCAGGCCATCATTAGCGAGGCCCTGGGGATGACTGCGGCAACCGACGATCAGAATAAGGATGGAGTGGTCAACGCGGCGGACATCCAAATAGTCATTAATGCAGTTCTTGGCTTGGGTTGTGCAGCGAGTTAACGAGACCGGCGGCCGCTACGAGGGTGGTAACACCCGCGCCCGTATTACGAAACCCTCCAATACACCGAGTAGCGCTTATCGAACAGCGAATTAATCGGCACCAGGGTAACATCCTTCTTTTGGCCCACCGTATGGAAAGTAAGCGGAGTATCTCCCGGCTTGATCCACTTAGCGGGATCCGCCCCGGCAGCTTCAAAGGTCGGGACCTCGATCGCCGGCGCCGTTGGACGCGGAGCCCTCGCAAGAGCCCCGGCCGGCATATTCGCACGCGGCCGAAACATCGCCGGCGCATTCGTCCCATAAGTCAGCTCGTCGGTGAGGCCTTCGCTGCCTAAGTCGCCGGCCAGCACCAGCGGACCGTACAGGAACGCCTGCATGCCGGCGTCATCCGGCATAGCCTCCACCGACAAGCGCATAGGCAACGTCATCTCCACCCGGTCGCCGGTCTTCCACGTGCGATGGATCGCCAGGTAACTGCCCGGCTCCGCCGCCGCGTCGAGCACCTTGCCGTTAACCTTTACCGTGCTGCCTTCGGCCCACGCCGGCACGCGCAAACGCAGCGCCATCGCCTGCGGCGTGGCCGACGTAACGGTAAGCGTGGTGCTCTGCTGCCGCGGAAACCCGCTCTCCTGCCGGATCTTCAACCCCTTCTCCGCCCAATCCAGCTCCGACGGAATGAACAGGTTGACGAACAAGCCCTCGTCGTCGTGCCAGTAGATGCTGTCGTTGAGCTTGGAATACTCCTCCACGCCCGACCCGGTGCAACACCAGAAGCTCTGATCTTCGTTGCAAAATGTCTTCCACGCGCCCGGCGTCAGCGAGAGATAATACTGCGTCCACCCGGTCTTCGGATGGATGGTGCCGATGCGCTCGTTGAGCAAGGTGCGCTCGAAATAATCGAAATACCGCGGGTCCGGATTCCAGCTGTACAGATGCCGCGTGAGCTTCATCATGTTGTACGAACAGCAGCATTCGGCTGTCGCAACCGATCGCTTCAACTCGGCGGCCAGTTGCCGCGGAGGCATCTGCCAGCCCTCGCCGTTGCTGGTGCCGCCAGTCACATAGGTGCGCCCGGTGGTCACGGTCCAATAGAAGAAATCGGCCACATCGTGGAATCGCAGGTCGCCCGAGATCTCGTACCGCCGCGCCGCCGCGATCACCTGCGGAACGTGCGTGTTTACGTGCAACCCCGTCAGTTGGTCGCGCCGTAACGCCAGCGGATTGACGAAGCGCTTCTTGGTGAAGCGGTCGCCGGTCTTCGCCCACTTATCGTTGCGGGTGGCGGCGGCCAGATTGTACAGCGTTTCCGCGATCCCGCCGTACTCCGTGTTGAGAATCTGCTGCATGTGCTCTTCGGATTTCGAGGCGGACCACTGGTCGGCCCATTCCGCCATCCCCGTCACTACCTCGAGCGCCTGCCGGTTGCCGGCGTATTGGTACATGTCGAACATCCCCGCCATGATCTTGTGGATGGTATAGAACGGCGCCCACGGCAGCGTTTGCTCCACCGGAGGCGGCGCCTCGCCGGGAACGCGCGCGGGCATTGATGTTCCGGCCAGCCGGTCCAACCGCTCGAACAACGACAGCGGAAAGGCGCTGAGGTATCCGCCGCCCAGTTTCTGCTGGCACTTGGCCAACTCCGCCACCATTTCGTCGCCCTTGGCCTTAGCGTCCTTGTCTCCCGTGGAAGCCCACAGATTCGCGCTGGCCGAAAGGAAATGGCCGGTGAAATGACCGCGCAATTCCGTGGCGCGGGTGCCATCCGCGGGACGCTCCCAATTGCTGCTGCCGCCGCCGGGAAAGCCCTCCGATGCGGCCGGCAAACCGCCATTGACGCGGAAATTGTAGAGCAGACGGTCGGCCGAGAGCCGCGACATAAAGCCGCGATTCCATTCCTGCGCGTCGGAAAACATGCTGCCCGCCAGCAGGCGGACCTGCGTCATGGCGAACGGCCGCGCCTTCGCCGCCACGTCTTTTCGCGTGAACTCAATGGCCGCATCGAAAGGATCGGGCGGAGGCTGGTCGCGCCGCTGCTGCGCCGCCGCAACTCCCGATCCCGCCAGGAGCGCCGTAAAACCGCGCCGGCTCACTCCGCCCTTCTGTTCTTCGCTCATACCGTTCTCCTCCAGGTTGGCAACCTGCGAACCGATTGGGGGTGCCCCCAGGGCCCGGTTCAGCCGGGCGTCAGCCCCGCCGTGCGCCGTGTTGTTTCGTTATACAATAGCACTCGCCTGGAGGTAATACCCGTAATGCTAACGCCCTTATCGGTGGCCGCTGCCCTTATGCTCATCGGCGCCGCCGCCATTCACGCCGCTACCAAGGTATCCGTGGCCGATTTCGGCAAGATGCCGGACGGCACCGTGGTGCACGTTTTCAGCCTGCTCAATGAGCACGGCCTGGAAGCCCGCATCAGCACCTACGGCGGCGCGGTAGTCTCGCTGAAGACGCCCGACCGTACCGGCCAGATGGCCGACATCGTGCAAGGCTTCGATTCCGTCGAAGGCTATCTGAATCCCGCCCAACCGTACTTCGGAGCGTTGATCGGCCGCTATGGCAACCGCATCGGCCACGCCAAATTCACCCTCGATGGCAAGCTGTACAACCTGCCCGCAAACGATGGCGCCAACACCCTGCACGGCGGCCCCAAGGGCTTCGATAAAGTCGTCTGGACCCCGCGCCAACTGCCGGATGGCGGGCTGGAGCTCACTTACTTGAGCAAGGACGGCGAAGAAGGCTTCCCCGGTAATTTGAAAGCTACCGTGGTCTATCATCTGACCGCCGCCAACGAGCTCAAAATCGATTACTCCGCCACTACCGACAAAGATACCGTCGTGAATCTGACTAACCACTCGTATTGGAATCTGAAAGGCGCGGGCAACGGGACCATACTCGACCACCTGTTGACCATCCACGCCTCTAAATTCACCCCGGTGGATTCCGGCCTCATTCCCACCGGCGAACTGAAGCCCGTAGCCGGCACACCCTTCGATTTCACCAAACCCACCGCCATCGGCGCGCGCATCGAACAGAATGACGAGCAGCTCAAACTCGGCCGCGGCTACGACCACAACTTCGTTCTGGACCGCACCGGCAGCGGTCTCAGCCTGGCCGCGCGCGTGGAGGAGACCGCCACCGGCCGCGTAATGGAAGTGGAAACCACTGAGCCCGCCGTGCAGTTCTACACCGGCAACTTCCTGGATGGCACCTTCAAGGCCAAGGGCGGGCACACATACCCGTTCCGCGCGGCGCTGTGCCTGGAGACCCAGCATTATCCCGATTCGCCCAACAAGCCGAGCTTCCCGACAACAGAGTTGAAGCCCGGCCAGACATATAAGACCACCACGGTCTACCGGTTCTCAGTAAAGAAGTAAGAGTTACAGAGCCGCGGCCAAGAGTTAGAGAGCCGCGGCCGCAAGGGAGCGGTAGGAGTTACAGAGCCGAAACCAAAGCGAGCGGTGGGAGTTACAGAGCCGCGACCGCAAGGGTGCGCTGGAGTTACAGAGCCGCGACCGCAAGGGAGCGGTGGGAGGGCAGCATGAAACTGGCGATTCGATTGGCGGCGGCTGTGTTCGCCGCGTACCCACTGGCAGCGCAGGGCACCCTGGCCGACTATCAACGCGCCCAGGACCTGCAAACCAAGGCTCGCGGCCTGGTGGTCAACACTCCCGGCGCCGCCAACTGGATCGGCAATTCCGGTCACTTCTGGTATTCCAAGGCGGTGGCCGGCGGCATGGAATTCGTCATGGTGGATGCCACCGCAGCCACCAAAGGTCCGGCTTTCGATCACGAGAAATTGGCCGCCGCGCTCTCCACCGCGAGCGGCGGCCATTTCACCGCGCTCACGCTCCCGTTCGCTCCCGCCCCCGGCGGACGCGGAGGGCGTGGCGGCGCGCCCACGGTCGCAGCCGCTCCCCTCACTTTCGACGAGGACTTAAGCTCCATCCAATTCGGCACCGGCGGATCGATGTACCGATGCAACCTCACCGACTACACCTGCGCCAAAGGCGGACTGATTCCGCAACCCGCGGCGGGACGCGGCGGCCGCGGCGGCCCACCTGCCGACCCCGACACCGACCCGTACGCCAGCCCCGCCATGGTGGGCTCGGAATCCATCGACGGCATCCAATACCTGACTCCGGCGCCCCAACAGGATGGCCGCGGCGGTATCGCCGCTGGCCGCGGCCAGCCACGCTGTGCGAATCAGTTGCCGGCCGGGGGACGCGGCGGGCGCGGCGCGGCCATAGGTAGCGCTGGCACCGAGCAGCAAGCCTGCGACTCCTTCGACGGCAAATGGGAAGCGGTCATCGAGAACTTCAACGTCTTTCTGCGCCCGGCGGGAACCACCAAATACGCCGCGCCGCTCAGTTTCGATGGCTCCGAGGGCAACTACTACACGCTCCGCTCCGTCGCCTGGTCGCCCGATTCCAAAAAACTGGTGGCCTATCACACCCGCCCCGGTTATGATCGCCAGGTTCACTACATCGAGTCCTCACCCGCCGACCAGATTCAGCCCAAACATTCCACTCTCGCTTACCGCAAGCCCGGCGACGCACTCGACATTGCGTACCCCGCGTTGTTCGACGTGGCCACTAAAAAGGAAATCGAAATCGACCGGGCGCTGTTTCCCAACGCTTACTCCCTCACGTCCCCGGCGTGGTGGAAAGATGGCCGCGGCTTCACCTTCGAGTACAACCAGCGCGGCCACCAGGTCTATCGCGTGATCGAAGTGGACGGCGCCACCGGCAAGGCCCGCGCGCTCATCGAAGAGACCAGCAATGCCTTCGTGGATTACCGCCCACTGGCCGAGGGCCTCAGCGATACCGGTAAGGAATTCCGCTACGATATCGCCGACGGCAAGGAAATCATCTGGGCCTCCGAGCGCGACGGTTGGGAGCATCTCTATCTTTACGACGGCGCCACCGGCAATGTGAAAACCCAGATTACCAGGGGCGAGTGGGTGGTCCGTTTCGTCGATCGCGTGGACGAAGAGAGGCGCCAGATCTGGTTCCAGGCCGCCGGCATGAATCCCGGCGAGGACCCCTACTTCGCGCACTATTACCGCATCAACTTCGACGGCACCGGCCTCACCAAACTGACCGATGCCGAGGGCACCCACACGCTGGTTTTCTCGCCCGACCGCCAATTTTACGTGGATTCCTGGCAGCGCGTCGACCTGCCGCCGGTGGCGCAACTCCGCCGCACCGAAGATTGCAAAGTAGTCATGGATCTCGATAAGGGCGATGCTTCCGCGCTGCTGGCCGCTGGCTTCCGGCCACCCGAGGTCTTCGTCGCTAAGGGCCGCGACGGCAAGACCGATATCTGGGGCACCATCGTCCGCCCCATGAATTTCGACCCCGACAAAAAGTACCCCGTGATCGAGCAGATTTACGCCGGTCCGCAGGGTTCTTTCGTGCCCAAAACGTTCAGCGCCGTGCCGGGCACGCAGGCTCTGGCCGAGCTGGGATTCATCGTGGTGCAGATCGACGGCATGGGCACCAATAATCGTTCCAAAGCCTTCCACGATGTCGCCTGGAAGAACCTGGGCGACGCCGGCTTCCCCGAC
>CAZARO010000335.1:0-6159 GCA_964487165.1 uncultured Solibacteraceae bacterium
CGGCGCAGCGCTTCATGGAATTTCACTACCGAAACATGAATGCCGGGCGATGGTTTCAATCGTCCGGTGGCGAAGCGCAGGGTATTCACCGAGACTTTGGCCAGCATGTGCAGCGAATTGAAACCCGCGCCGAGAATGCGCTGCACCGGTTTGGGCGCCGGATAGGTTTTACGCAGGGTGATGACTTGCAGGTAACAATCCACGTGCATCACGCCTTTGGTGCCATGGATGACGAGCTCGTTTTGGATGGGCCGCACGTTCCAGGAAATGTACATCTGGCCGGTGCCGCGGTCGGTCTCAACCAGCGTGCGCCACTCATCGAAGACCAGGTTGGCATCGCCCATGCCGCTGGCGTAATAGCGCGTATCGGCGCGCAGGATAGGCCCCAGAAAGGCTTCCAGCAGGTACAGACCGTGGACCCCGAGATCCTGAAAAGGGTACGAGCCGTTGCGAAAATGCGCGGGAATCGAGGGGCCTCCGGAGTAAGCCTGGTAGTCCGAACTGCGAAAGAAATCGACGGCCTGCACGTTCCCGCAAGCGCCGCCGCGAATCCTATCGAGCGCTTCGAGAACGATGGGATCCATGCGGGCCGAATGATTGACGGAAAGCACCAGGCCCTTCCGGCGGGCGCTCTCGATCATGCGGTCGCAATCGGCGACGCTTTCGGCCATGGGCTTTTCCACGAACACGTGGCATCCCATTTCCAGGGCCTGAAGCGCCAGGGCGGCATGCAATCCCGGCGGCGTGAGCACGTGGATCACCTTGGGCTGCGCTTCGGCCATGGCATCGAGGGAGGAATAGATTTGGGGGATCTGAAATTGCTCGGCCAGGGCGCCGGCGCGATCCTCGTCCGGGTCGGCGATGCCGACGATCTCGACAAATGGCAGGCTGCGCAATGCCCGCGCGTGGTAGGTGCTGACATACCCGGCGCCCACCAGTCCGACTTTCACCCGCTGGTTTCGTTCCAAGACAGTCCTTATACGCAGAAGATTCGAAGGGCGGGCGCAAAAGCTCGCGCCTGCCGGAAGCGGCGATTCCCATTGTAGCGGGCTTTACTGAGCCTCGCGTAATAGAGTGACGCCGAGGGCGCTTCGTGGGGCAGGATGGTATCCTGCGGCCGATTGGTAATCGGCCTGGCGGGTTGCCAACAGTTGCCAACCCGCAGCAGGATGCCATCCTGCCCCGCTGCCTGGCGGCTCAATAGTCTGCTATGCTGTGATCGATGCGCGCAGTCTGGCTGGTGCTTTTGACACCTATTGCGCTGATCGCACTAAGTCCGCAGGGCGATTACTCTCTCAGCGGTACCGTCAGGAACTCGGTTACCGGCGAAGCTATAAAAGGCGCGGCCGTCACGTTGTTCAAGACCCCCGATGTGTCCGAAAGTCCACCCGGGCCGCCGGAGGCCCGCCATACCTTGGCCGGCCCGAACGGCGAATATAGTTTCACCGGACTGACTAAGGACACTTATTCGCTGCAAGCGCAAAAACCGGGATTCCTGCCGGCTAGCTACCAGCCAGACGATTCCGAGGGCGGGGTGGTCACTATTCCCTCGTCGGGCGGCTCATACAATATTAAGCTAACTCCACTCGGTGTAATTGAAGGAACTATCGTCAACCAGTACGGCGATGACATGCGGAACGTTTCGGTGGCACTTTTCCAGAGCCTAGTTATGTACGGCGATAGCTTGGTCAATCAACTGCCCACCAAGGTCACCAACGATCTTGGCCATTTTCGATTCTACGATCTGCAGCCGGGTAAGTATTATGTCAAAGCCATGAATCGGGCCGGCGGAACGTCCAGGTATGTGGGAGAGAATGCGGTCCGCTTCGATTCCTGGGAGGGTTTTCGGCCGGTGTATTTCGGCGGTGCGGCGGTTATGCAGTCGGCCACGGCCATCGCGATCGAAGCCGGTACGCAGGCGCGCGCCGATTTCAAGTTATCCGTGGAGCCGACTTACAAGGTCAGCGGTTCGTTGGAGAATTTTAGGCCGCACCAGCAGGCGATTTTCGAGTTATTGGAGGGGGACGACAATGTGGCCGCCAGCCGGGTCTCGCTCAACGACGATAGCGGGCGATTCGAGATCGATGACGTACCAGCCGGGCAATATAATCTCCGGGTGACGCAGGGCCGCCTGTCGCGCGGGGAGGTTCGCTTGGCTGTCAACGGCGGTGACACCAACGGCGTCTCGGTGGACCTCATGCCCGCCGTCACGGTGACGGGCACGGTGCGCGTGGACGGGCCGGTGCCGGAGAATAAGGAGAATCCTCTGGTTAATGGGTTCGCCACTACCTTTCGCGACCGCGGCGGGCCCGCCTGTAGCATTTCCTTGAAATCCGGACATGAGCAGAGCATCCCAATGAGCGTGCCGCTGGTAGGCAACGGCCCTGAGATCAGCATTCCAAACGTCTTCGCCGGCCAGTATCAAGTCCGGATTCAGTGCTTCGGAGGTCACGCCGTTTCCGCAGTCGCCGGCGGCGCCGATCTACTGGCGGAACCCATCCTGACGGTCTCTCCCGGCGCGGCGCCGCCGCCGATCGAAATCACTATGAAGCCGGGAGGAGGCTCACTGCACGCCAAGTTGGCCGATGCGCCTTCAGGCGGCCAGCCCGCGCTTCTATTAGTACCCAGCTTCCCTTCTACCGGACCGGTTATCAGTTTCGCAATGCCGATGGGAGATGCCGAGGAGGCGATCCATTTCCTGGAGCCGAACCTCGCCCCCGGAGATTACGTGGCCTACGCTCTCGCGGACGCCAACAATGTCGAGTATCGCGATCCCGCAGTCTTGCGCAACCTGTCCGGCGGCGTAAGTCTGCGCATCGAAGACCATCAGACAACTGAGATCGCGCTTACAGGGTGGGTCAAATGAAACCGCTCCTGCTGGCATTTGCGATGGCCGTCCCGGCAGTGGCGCAGACTTACATCATCGCGGGAGTAGTCACGGACGCAGCACACAACGCGCCGATAGAACGGGCGCGCGTGACACTGTTCGGGGCCCGGTCGTTCAAGACCGCGGTTACTACCGGCGCCGACGGCCGCTTTCTGTTCGATGTCCCGGCCGGGAAATATACCCTGTGGGCGGAGCACAACGAGTGGCGCATGCAGTTCGGGAATCCGGAGCCAACCGCCGGCTTCGGCTCGGCCATCATCGCCGGCCCGGGCCAGGATACCGCGCACGTGGCGTTTCGATGGTTTGCTCCCGGCGCCATTTTCGGCACAGTGACCGATGAACAGGGCGAGCCGGTGCGCGACGCCAACGTGCGACTGATCCGTGACGGATTGCTGGCTGGACGCAGACGGGTACTGGCGGTAGGAAGCGTCACCACAGACGACCGGGGCGAGTATCGCTTCGGACCTGTGGCGGCGGGCTCTTTCTACATCGTGGCAACGGGACGGCCGTGGCACCAGACGCAGGCCTTCGCCACGGCGCTCCCAGCGGCAAACAGTCAGGGGGCCACGGCTTATCCGCCGACCTATTATCCCGGCGTCACCGAGAGCCGCGATGCCGCGATCCTGACTGTCAAGCCGGGCAGCGAAATCCGGGCCGACGTTCCCCTGCGCGCTACCCCCGGCGCCACTGTGAAGATCCGCTGCCTGGGATCGGGCGCGGAGAACGACGCCTGCCTGGGACAGACAACGCTCGCCCTCCACGGCGTGGGCGGCGTGGAGTTTCCCATCCAGCCGAACTACGACTTCTCGACCCGGTCATTTATGGGGGTCGCTCCGGGCCGTTACACGCTGCGCGCCATGGCAGCGGACAAGACGGCCTACAAAGTGGTCGACGTGGGCTCCGGCGAATTCACTTTCGACCTCACTTTGCAGCCATCGGCCGTAATCACGGGCACCGTGACTTATAAGAATCCGCTGCCGCCGCGTGCCCACGAATACATCGCCATCGACAACGAGATCGCCGGCGGCCGGGGCTTCGGCGCCGCACTCGGGCCGGATGGTAGTTTCGCGTTTTATGTGGGAGGCGCACCTTTCCGCCCGCGCCTGTACGGAACCGCGCCGATGTTCATCGAAGAATTGTCGGTGGACGGCAGGCCCGTTAAGAACGGGGTAGTGGACGTAACGGAGGGCGCGGCGGTTCACTTGACGATTCTCGCCAGCGACGAAGTCGGCAACGTGAAGGGATTCGCGGTAAGTGACGACCGTCCGGTTCCAGCCGTGCTGGTGGTGCTGGCGCCGGCGGCGGGCTCGCCGAATCCGACCGACTATCGCGGATTCCAGACCGAGTACGACGGCAGCTTCGACTATGTTGCCGTCAAGGCGGGAGACTACCTGCTCTTCGCGGTAGACCGGCTGGATCTGGAGTACACCAACCCCGAGGCCGTACGGCCCTATCTGCAATCCGCGACCCCAGTACACATCGCATCGCATGCGGTGGTGGAGCAGCGGGTCGCGGTCACGGCGGCGAAGCAGAATTGAATACCCGTCTGGTGCCGTAGCGGTGCGATATGTTACCATCGCCGCGATTCCTATGATCATTACATGCAGCCCGCTGCGTATCTCCCTGGGAGGCGGCGGCACGGACTTACCTTCTTATTACCGCGAACATGGCGGATTTCTGATAGCCGGCGCTATCGACAAATATGTGTATATCACGCTCCACGAAACTTTCGTGCCGGAGATTATCATCCGGTACTCTAAGATGGAGGTGGTCGAGCGGGCCGAAGACATCCGGCACCCGATTGTGCGCGAGGCTCTGCGCCTGATTCCGATTGAAGATCCGCACCTGGAACTCACCAGCCTGTCCGACATACCGGCGGGCACCGGCCTGGGGTCCTCGGGCAGCTTCACTACCGCGCTGCTGTGCGCGCTGCACACCTATCGCCGGAACCAGGTGACGCGGAGGGACATCGCGGAACAGGCGTGTCACATTGAAATGGACCTGCTGGGCGAGCCGATCGGCAAACAGGATCAATACATCGCCGCTTACGGCGGGATTACCGCGTTCACCTTTCGGCCGGACGGCTATGTGGACGTGGAGCCCTTGCGGATTCCGCCGGCTACGCTGCATCGCCTGGAAGACGGCCTGGCGATGTTCTTCACCGGCTACACTCGCAACGCGTCGGAGATCCTGAAGGATCAGGACGTGCGTAGCAAGCAGAAGGATCAGGCGATGATCGAGAACATGCACTTCGTGAAACGCCTGGGCTATGAGAGCAAAGCGGCGTTGGAGGCCGGCGACCTGCGGGGTTTCGGCCAACTGATGCATGGGCACTGGGAACGGAAGCGGGCGCGCAGCAGCGGTATGAGCAACAGCGAGATTGACGGCTACTATGAGCTGGCGCGGGCCAATGGCGCGATCGGCGGCAAGCTGATCGGCGCCGGCGGCGGCGGATTCCTCCTGTTTTACACCGAGGACAAGGCGCGGCTGAGTACCGTCATGGCCGGCGCGGGCCTGCGGGAAGTGCGGTTCCGGTTCGATTTTGGGGGCAATCGGGTGATGCAGTATTGAGGCGCGGGAGTTGCTTGGCACAAGGCGTCTAAGTGGGGCAGGATGGCATCCTAATGCCGAGCGGCACTCGGCCTTCTGCTGCATCGGCCTTCTGCTGCATCGGCCTTCTGCTGCATCGCTGGTGCGGAGTGGGAGGGTTGACAACCTGCCCCACATGCCGGCGGCATCTGTCACCATACGACTCGATCACTTGGGCGTCAAGTGCATCAGGACGCCTGGATTGGCGTCTTCCAGAATCCACAGCGAACCATCGGGGCCTTCTTCCACATCGCGAATGCGCTTGCCCAAATCCCAGCGCTCGGCGGCTTTGGCGCCGCCATGGCCGTCGAAGATAATGCGGACGAGCGCCTTGGTCGCCAGGCCGCTAACGAAGCCGTTACCGTTCCATTGCGGGAAGGTCTTGGTGCCGCGGTAGAACATCAGATTGCCCGGCGCGATCACCGGGACCCAATAAAGCACGGGCTTCGCCAGGTCGGGCCGCGTGTCGGGGCTGGGAATGGGCACGCCGTTATAGTTCTTGCCATAGGAGACCAGCGGCCAGCCATAATTCTTGCCCTTCTCG
Source organism: uncultured Solibacteraceae bacterium (assembly GCA_964487165.1). Lineage (GTDB taxonomy): Bacteria > Acidobacteriota > Terriglobia > Bryobacterales > Bryobacteraceae > PALSA-129. The sequence continues at coordinate 6,021 of CAZARO010000335.1, forward strand.
ATGAGGTTCAGCTCGTCGCCGCCGCGCGGGCCATGTTCCACCTCCCACAATTCGCCCGTGGGGGAAAACGCCAGGCCGTAAGGTGTGCGGACGCCGCTGGCCCAGGTTTCAGCCGGCGTCAGATTGGGGCCGGGAAAGG
>CAZARO010000336.1:0-3214 GCA_964487165.1 uncultured Solibacteraceae bacterium
CCGATTGCCGTGGCGTTGGCCATGGAAGCGGTGGACGCGGGCCTGGACGCGGGGTTGGAAGAAGGTCTGCGGCTGGAAGCGGCCTCATTCGGACTCTGTGCCGCTACCGAAGATTGTCGCGAGGGAACGCGCGCTTTTCTCGCCAAGAGGAAGCCCGCTTTCGCAGGAAAGTGAAACATGGGAAAAGTTCTTGAAGGCCAGTTAATAGCCACCGGTTTGCGCTTCGGCATCGTGGTGAGCCGGTTCAACAGCTTCATCACCGAGCGGTTGCTGGGCGGCGCTATGGACGCGCTCCGGCGGTGCGGCGCGGCGGACGAACTGATCGATGTAGTGAAGGTTCCAGGGTCGTGGGAAGTCCCGCTGGTGGCCGGCGAACTGGCCCGCCAGCACCGCTACGACGCCATAATCTGCCTGTCGTGCGTCATTCGCGGCGAGACTCCGCATTTCGACTATGTGGCGGGCGAGGCGGCCAAGGGCGTGGCCCACGTGGCGGCGGAGACCGGCGTGCCGGTGGCGTTCGGCGTGCTGACCACCAACACGCTGGAGCAGGCCATCGACCGCGCCGGCACCAAGAGCGGCAACAAGGGTTTCGATGCGGCCATGACGGCCATCGAAATGGCCAACCTGTTGCGCACCCTTCGCCAGGTCACGTAAATGGCTACCCGCCGCAGATCCAGGCAGCGCGCGCTGCAGATCCTGTTCCTGTGGGATGCCCGCCGCCAGCCGGTCGACGAGGTCATCAACGCGTACTACGACACCCTGCTCTCCGAGGAACAACCCTTGCGCGACCCCTTCGTGGCCGACCTGGTGCGCGGCACGGTGGAACACGTGGCCGAAGTGGACGAGCAAATCAGCAAGCACGCCGAGCACTGGCGCATGGAGCGCATGCCCGCCGTGGACCGCAACATCCTGCGGCTGGCGGTCTACGAAATCAAGCGTGGCGGCACGCCGGCGGCGGTGGCCATCGACGAGGCGTTGGAGCTGGCGCGCAAATTCTCCAACGAAGAGTCGGTGCAGTTCGTCAACGGCGTGCTGGACGCGGTGCACAAAGAGAAGGCATAGCTCTGCATGGTGGGGCAGGCAATCGTGCCTGCAGGCCGGCTTTCCAGCCGGCCCGGCCGCCTGAAAGGCGGCCTGCAGCCCGTGGGGCAGACTTCAGAGGAACTTGCAATGTTCGGCGCATCGACCGCTCCCTCGCGGTCGCGGCTCGGTAGGCTCTAGCAGCCAGGATTGGCTGCCGCACAGAGTCTTCCAGAGCAGGTTTCGGTGCTCTACTCTTCCGCATGCGGACCTCCTTGCCATCCAGGCGCCAACGCTCGGGCGTTGTGGTGTCCATCCAAATCGAGAGGCACGCCAGGTTCCTGCGGGCGCGCGGCTCGGTAGGCTCTGGCAGCCAGGATTGGCTGCCGCACAGAGTCTTCCAGAGCAGGTTTTCGGTCCCCTACTCTTCCGCATACCAATTGAAGAGGGCTTCCTTGCCATCCAGGCGCCAACGCTCGGGCGTTGTGGTGTCCATCCAATCGAGAGGCACGCCGGGTTCCTGCGGGCGCGCGGCTTCGGCGAGCGCGGCCTTGAGCTCCGGCTTTTGTCCGTTCTGCACGGCGGCGGGGTCGGCCGAAATGAAGAGCGCCGTTCCGCTGCGCGCCACCAGATCGAGCCACTGCTTGGTCAGGCTCCAGGGGATGTCGCGCGTAATCGGCACGCAATCGGGATCGGCGGCGAAGAACGTGTTGTGCTGCGGCATGCGAAACGCCAGCGTGTTGACGCCCATCTTGCGAGTGCGGCTCCATTCGCGCCCGCTGGTGTCGTCGCCGATGCGCTGCGCTTCCACCAGCCCCGCGGCCAGGTGGCCGATGGTGTTGCATCCGATGAGCGCCGCGTCTCCCGCGCTGCGGCGAATAATGCGGTAGAGATCGAGCACGATTTCCGCCGTGGTCTTACTGCGATCGTGGAAGTGCCAGCCGCGGTCGGTGAGATCGGGACCCATGGCGAAGCCCCAGCGGCCAGTGAGGTCGAAGGTGGAGTAGTCGTGTTTGATCAAGTCGTAGCCCCAGCCGCGAATGGTGGCGATGCTTTCGCCGATGTAAGCCAGCGCTTCGGGAATGCTGGGGTCAATGGTGATGAGCTCCCCGCGCGAGCGTCCGCCAGCGGGCGGAAGGCGCCAGCTTTCGGCGCGTTTTTCGCTGGTGAGGGTGGGCCGGGTCCAGATGCCGGGACGCACGCCGGTGGCTTTCATCTGGCGGGCGAGGTCGGCCATGTCGGGATAGCCCGGGGCGAACTGCGAGACCGGGCCGGCGCCCTCCGGCGGAGCGCCCCACCCCATGTCGATCACCACGTAGGGACGATTCGCGGGGTTCGCCGCCATCAGTTCGGCCATCAGGGCGGCGTCTCTGAGAATGCTGGCCGACGAGGTGTTCTTGCCGTACGCGTAATACCAGTTATTGCTGCCGTAGATGGGCTGCGCCGCAAGCCTCGGCTTCTCGCACATCGCGCGGCACAACGCGCGGGCGGCGTCCATCGGCGATTCACCGGGCTGGCGCGTGCGGTGGACAATCGTGGCTGCTTCCAGGCGGCGCGAGCCGAGTTCGATTCCGCCCCCGCCGTTGCTGACGTCGAGCCACAGCGTGATGCCGCCGTCATCGGCCTGCCAGGAGCAGATGGACGCGGCGCCGGTCTTCACTCCATAGCCGTTGGTGACGCCCCCGCCGGAGGTGAGGAAATACCACGGCATGAGGCGTTCGCCGGCGAGTCCGCGCCATTCGAGATCGCCGTAAGAGCGCTCCCAGTGGTCGCCGAGAAAGCGGGTGCCTGCGGGGAACGAGGCGGGCCACCGCAGGCGCACACGCGTCAGCCTGGTCTTCGGCGCGGTAAGGGAGACCGTGATTTCGCCGGCTGTACGCCGCTCGGTCAGAATTTCGATGTCGCTCGCCTGCCATCGATCGCCCGAACGCGTCAGGGTGGCGCTGGGGCTGCCTTCGGCAAATGCCGTGACATGATCGGGCAAGGCGAACGCGGCACTCGCTTGCGCACGGAGGTTGGAAGCGGCCGCTGCCGCACCTGCAGTCAGGAGAAATGCACGCCGGGTCGATTTCGCCATGACGCCATTGTACTCGCGCGCACGTGGCAGGGATGGGTCGTTCCGATCTCCGGCGCCAACAGCCCCTGTGGCATCGGGGCGGGAATTGCGCGCGCGTTCGCCGCGCAAGGCGCCAAC